>JAHHLP010000026.1 GCA_018679295.1 Rhodothermia bacterium | reverse complement strand
CGACTGATCAGTCCGGCCTCGTTGTACGAAGTCCGGACAGACGGAGCCCATCCGGAAGGCTCCCAGTCATAGTCTTGCGTCAGACTTCGACGAAAGCCAGCGTACGTGTTTTCCGTCTTCGACAAGAGCTCCCAATCGGTATTGCTCCACCGCTCGCGAACCACTCGATCGACCGCGTACGGAGCGATGGCCGCCTTGATGGGAGCAATGCTATCCAGCACGCGCGCCGTCACAAACCTTTGCGCGTTGAGCCGCCCTTCAACAGACGGGGCCGGCTGAGCGAGCGACGAAATGGCTATGGAAGCGAATAGAAATACCCCGGCGAGACCACGCCGTAGGACCATTGTAGACATTGAAGTTCATAGCTCCAGGGCTTTAACATTAATTGTAATGCTGGTCGAGGCCTGGGGCTCGGTAGGCGGTTCCAGCGGCTTCAAAACGCGGCATCATACGACCAGTGTGGGAAAAGATCTCGGCCAAACGGGCGCTCAACAAAATTCACAATTGACCCTCGGTACCTACGCGCCTTCGCGACCCGCCTTCGCACACGTCATTGCCGCACGAGCAGTCGGCGTCGCGCCTGGTTGTCTGGCCGTCGACGCTAAACGTCGCAGATCTGGATAGCCTCGGAAAGCGAATTCAGGGGATCCCGGGTTGGGATAAACTCCTGGGCTACGAAGCCGGTGAAGCCGGTCTCCACGATCGCCTCCATGATGGCCCGATAATTCAACTCCTGCGAATCGTCGATCTCGTTGCGCCCCGGATTTCCACCCGTATGGTAATGTGCGATGTACGGATGGTAGGTGCGAATTGTCCTAATGATGTCGCCCTCCATAATCTGCATATGGTAGATGTCATAGAGGAGCTTGAAGTGATCTGACCCGATGCGGTCGCACAGCTCAACGCCCCAATCGGTGCGGTCACACTGATAATCGAGGTGGTTGACGCGGCTGTTCAGCAGCTCCATGCAGACCGTGATACCCGCCCGCTCTGCCGACTCGACCACAGGCCGCAGTCCTTTGACGCAATTGTCGAGGCCACGCTTTTCCGATATGCCGTTACGATTTCCCGAGAAGCATATGACGTTCGGCAGTCCCGCCGCCGCCACTTCCTCGACCCGCTTCACATAGTCGGGAATCAGCCGGTCGTGATTCTCTTCATGGTTGAAGCCGACCTCGATCGTCATCGGGCCGTTTGCCATCGCGCACGTAAGACCATGGGCACGCACCGCCATCCACTCCTCCGGATCCAGCAACTCGACGGACTGAATACCGAGCTTCGCGGCAGCTTCAGCGAGTTGCGAGACAGTTAGATCCGGGTAGCACCACTTGCAAACGGAGTGGTTTATCCGGTGATCTGATTTTCGGGGCGACCGCGCGCGTGGTTCGGAGCCGGCTGCGACGCGCGATGCCAAGGCCCCGGAAACCAGGCCGGCCGACTTCATGAACTTCCTTCTATCCATACTCCCGTGCTCCTTCCAGCGCTTTCCTCCGGACTAGCCGTTGAAGTAAAGCCATACAGCTAGCACACAGAATACGAGCAAGACCGTCAGGATGACGTCCTTTCTTCGCCATACCGGGTCAGAGTCCGGAACGACCACTGCTCCCTCCGGCGGAATCGGTGTCGCATACGTCAGGCCCGCGAGTTTCTCATCCGAATCGGCGGGAGCCGTAAGGCTGACAATAACCAGTACGGCCGAGCAGATTACAAACAGGAAGATCGCAAAGTGCAGGAAGTTGATGTCCGCATACCAATGAACGAACCCTTCCAACGACCCCTTATTCAATTCCAGCAACAGGCGTGCAAGTCCGAGCACAAACCCGGTCGCCAGAGACGCGATTGCACCTCGCGAATTGACCCGCCTCCAAAATATACCTAACAGAAATACGGCAGCGATAGGGGGTGAAATGTACGCCTGGACGCTTTGCAGGTATACATAGAGCTGATCGGAGATGTACTTCATGAACGGGATCCACGCCAGGCCCAACACCACCAGTATTCCGGTCGCGAACTTCCCGACTGTGACGAGCTGCTTTTCGGTCGCCTCGGGTCGCATCTTTCTGTAGACGTCCCACGTGATCAGCGTCGAGCACGAATTGAACACCGCCGCCAAAGAGCTCATCAGCGCGGCAAGGAAACCTGCGACCACCAGTCCGCGCAGGCCCGCTGGCAGCAACGACCGGATCATCTCCGGAAGAGCGTGATCGGGACGCGCCACCGTCAGGCTGCCGTCCTTGACCAAGGCGAAGGCGACGATCCCCGGAAGCACAAAGATGAACAGCGGCAAAATCTTCAGAAAGCCGCCGAAGATCGTACCGCGGCGCGCATTGTCAATTCCGTTGGCCGAAAGGACGCGCTGAACGATGAACTGGTCGGTGCACCAATACCAAACGCCAAGAATGGGCGCGCCGAACATGATGCCCGTCCACGGAAAATCGGGGTGGCTCATGGGCAACCACATGTCGAAGTATGCCGTGTCGACGGTTGCGCGCATGACCTCCCATCCGCCCAGCTTATTGAGGCCGATGGCGGTAACCAGTATTGCGCCGCCTATCAGCATGAAGGTCTGAAGCAACTCCGTGTAAAGGACCGCCCGCAAACCACCGAAGACCGTGTAGAGCCCGGTAAGCACGACAATCACGATCGCACCTGTCCAGAAGCCGCCGCCGAGCAGCACTTCAAACACGATCCCGCCGGCGTAAAGCGTCACAGAGATCTTCGTAAGTACATAGCCGACGATGGAGATGATCGCCAGGTACCATCGCGCGCCAGCGGAGTACCGTCGCTCCAGAAACTCCGGCATCGTGAACACGCCGCTCTTTAGGTAGAACGGAACGAAGACCCAGCCGAGCACTAGCAGTATGAGGGAGGCCAGCACTTCGAATTGGCCAACCGCGACACCGCTGCCGAACCCGGTGCCTGCCAGCCCGACGAGGTGCTCTGAGCCTATGTTGGACGCGAACAGCGCCGCGCCGACAACAAACCATCCGACATTTCGCCCGGCAAGGAAGTACCCGGACGAGGTCTCATGCGTCGACTTCTGCCGGGTCACCCAAAAGGCGACGCCCAGAATCACGACGAAGTAGAGGCCAACCATGGCCCAGTCCAGAACGGCAAGAGA
Source organism: Rhodothermia bacterium (assembly GCA_018679295.1). Classification (GTDB taxonomy): domain Bacteria; phylum Bacteroidota; class Rhodothermia; order Rhodothermales; family JABDKH01; genus JAHHLP01. Next base: position 4,079 of record JAHHLP010000026.1, on the reverse strand, counting down.
TTCCACGAGGCTGCTCTCCGATGGGTTAGGTGACAGCTGCGAAAGGTATCAGGTCGCGCCGGGTCCTACGACACGACCGCAGTGAGTATCAATTTGAGCAACCCGCCAGCGAGATTCAAGCGTGGATCCGCAAACGAATGGGTGACTCGCTGCCTATCTTCCAGCTGCCTTCCAGACAGGATCAAAACCGTATCCAGCGTAGCCCGAAATTGTAGGTCTTGCCGCCACCTCGGTTGCGTCCGATGGGGAATCCAGTTAGCAGAGTCTCTACTTCAAAGCCTGCGAAAACCTGAAACTTGACGCCGACACCTCCCTGGAAGTAGTACGCGTCCAACGATGAGGGGGAGAAGTCGGCAAGACCGTACACGGTCCATCTCCCGGTGGGATAGAAGTTCAAGATACCCTTCAGGGGAAAGGTCCACTCGTGACTTTGCCCCGTCGTATTGTCGGGCCGGAATAAGATCCCGGTCTCGAGATACAACAGATAGCTCTCGTCGATCGGATAGTCGTAGAACGCCTGAAGCCAGATCTGTGGATCGTCATATTCGAGAAAAGGCCGGCCACTCTCCCGCCCTTCCATGTCGGACGCGACCGGAATCAGCAGCGTGCCCTGCAGGGACAACGACGGCACTCTTTTAAACGGCGCCATCTTCACGCGCGGGCCGATCACCGTCAGTGCCGTTTGACTTGACGCGTCGTTCCTGAAGCTGAGCACATCGAACGCCGAGGCATCCCAGACATCAACATGGACCGACTTGAAGTACAGATCGAAACCAACGTTGAGGGATTTCTTCAGGCCGTACTGCGCCTGCAGAATCGACGTGAAGTAGCTGGACCGCGTGTCGAGCTTGACCCGCTCCCCGTCCTCATCAAAAACCGAGGTTTGGGTGTACAGGTTGTTGAACAGTTTAACCTCGATCTGCCGCGGCGCGAGCATCGTCGAAGGGGTGAACCGCTGAAGGGTTTGCGCTTGCGCCACCGTACCCAATGCCACTGTGATCAGCACCGTGATGACACATCGGGCGAGACATGCTCTCCGCAAGCAGTAGGTTTCCGAGGCGATCGGTATCCTCATTCGAGTAGTCGTAGGTCAGGATCAAGTATGTGTACTGACTGACGCTATGATACATCCCACCGACGCAGAGTTACAGCCACAAAACTTCTCCGCTGATATGATCTGCTTGAGGGCGCGCTGCACCTTCCGGATGATGCCACTCACCTGCGACCTACAGGGTCGCGGTTTGATCGTATTATCCTCCATAAATCACGGCTTCGACAGCGACTATCAAGGGACGCACAAATGAGCGAAATCGTACTCAGCCGACCCACTGACAACACAGCCCTCATACAGTTCAACCGACCTGGGAAGAAGAATGCGTTGACCGTCGAGATGTACATGAACCTATGCGATGCACTGGATGCCGCAGAGGATGACGACAGCGTTCGCGTCCATGTACTTCTCGGAACCGAAGACTGCTTCACGGCCGGCAATGACCTGACTGATTTTCTTGACAATCCGCCCCAGGACGACGGAAGTCCGGTTCTGCGGTTTCTGAAGACCGTCAGCACGCTGCGGAAGCCGCTCGTGGCAGGCGTTACCGGTCCGGCCGTCGGTATTGGTACAACGCTCCTTCTTCATTGCGACATCGTTGTGGCCGGAGAACACGCATACTTTCAAATGCCGTTCACTCGGCTCGGCCTCTGCCCGGAGGCCGGTTCAAGCCTTCTGCTTCCACTCAGTGCCGGCCCACGCCTTGCGGCCGAACTCCTGCTGTACGGAAATGCATTTGATGCCGAGAAGGCGGCGAGAGCGGGACTTGTCAACGAGATCGTACCGGACGCTGAGGTGCATGAGATCGCCATGAGCCGTGCGGCCGATATCGCCCTGCTTCCGCCCGGAAGCGTTCAGCTGACCAAGAAACTGCTCAGGAGTTCTTTCGCCTCGCGGACGCACGAAGTGATTGAAACAGAGGGTCGTCACTTCATCGAGCGTCTTGGTTCGGCCGAGGCGAAGGAGGCGTTGACCGCGTTCGTTGAGAAGCGCGCGCCGGACTTCAGCCGCTTCTAGAGACGGACGTTCAGCCCCTATCCGTACCAGACACCATATCCCTTACGACGAAGGCGCTCCCCCAGGTGATGCTCGGTCAGTTCAGCTTCGTAGCGGTTGTCGATAGGATTGTAGCGCTCGAAAAAGGACGGCATCAGCTGAACTCCGAACTGCCGGACAAAGCGGTTGCTTCTGTATCCGTTTAGATGCTGCTCGAAGCGTTTCTCGGGAGATATGGCAGTCGACCCAATGTAAAGGCAGGGCTTACCAGGTTGATGATTCGGATTGCGCGACGCGAACTTCCGGAGCATGGCGACTTCCGGTTCGAGCGCAATCACGTAGACGTAGTACTGGCGCTGCATCGGCTTCACCGGTCGCAGTTCTATTATGAGACCCACTTTGCAAGTGGCTGCACCGTGAAGTTGTCGGCCAGTTGTCCACATTCTTAATATTCACCGCCAATACGGGGAATCTGCGCGTTGGGTGGATTAGTGGCGCGAATGTTGATGTCAAGTGGATCGTCAGCGTCTTCGACACGAGCATTTCACGCGGCCGCGCATTTCCGGCCGAACTCATAGACGAGAAACATGGAGCAAAATCCGATCGACGAGCATATCGACGCCGTCGTCGACTACCTGCTACGCGACCAGGACTACCTGCTCGCTAAGGAGCTGAAGCACCGCATCGACGAGCTGAACCAGCTTCTCGTGCAGGCGCACTCCCAGAAGATGAAGGTCGACTTTACTGTTTCAGAGAATGCGGCGGAGTCCGGCGGCAGAATCGCACACGTCGACATCGCCGTCTACAAACAGATCTAAGAGGTGGCAGCCGCCGCCGAGGACTCGAGGGTACTGGTTATCGCCGAACGCGTTGACCCGAAAGCCGCGTCACCATCCAGGTGGCGCGGCTTTCATTTTGGGTATGTGTCGCAGCGGCGAGCCAGAACGAGTCAAGAGCGGCATTTTCGTGGGCAGATAAGTGCTCCAAGACAACGACCAGCGGGGCTGTCGTAGACTGCCAAAGGCAATTTTCGTTTTCTCCGGAACCTTACACCTAGGTTCAAGGCGTAATCTGTGCTGACTCCGTGTTCATTATCGCGTCGCCGGTTAGTGCACGAGAGAGCGAAAGACAATCAACATGCATGGAGGACGATCATGACCAAAAGACGCAAGATCGAAGTCTTCAGAGCCGGCTGCCCGGTATGCGATCACACCGTTGAGCGGGTTCGAGCCTTGGCCTGTCCGTCTTGCGAGGTCGAGATACTTGACTTGCGAGACGGCGCTGTTGCGAAACGGGCGAAAGAATTTGGCATCCAGTCGGTGCCGGCAGTCGTCATAAATGGAGTGGTTTCAGACTGCTGTGCGGGTCGAGGTCCAAATATTTCGACGCTTAAGGCAATGGGGCTCGGACAGGCGATAGTAGGATGACGATTGGCCAACTGGCGAAGAAGGCGGGCGTCACTACCCAGACGATCCGTTTTTACGAGCGAAAAGGCCTGGTTTTGCCGGAAGGGCGGACCACAGCCGGGTATCGTAGATACTCAGGTGTACAACTGAAAAGAATCGGATTCATCAAGCAAGCGCAGGGTATCGGTTTTTCGTTGGGCGAGATAAAGGAGCTGCTGTCGCTACGCGTGGATCCTTCGACGACTTGCGCAGATGTCAGACAGCGCGCCGAGAAGAAGGTCGCGGATGTCAGCAACAGAGTCCGCAAGCTTAGGCAAATGGAACATGCTCTCCAGATTCTCATCGAGCAGTGCGATGGTCGCGGCCCGGTAAGCGAGTGCCCGATTATCGACACTCTCGACAGAATTGAATTAGTAAACCAGGACTCTTAGTCCCCAAATGGGCCCAGCGAATACAAATCGTGCGAGATGGAGCGTCCTGGGCGCGGTCTCCGCTGCGCTGGCGGCAACGGCATGTTGCACGGTTCCGCTGCTACTCGTCTCCGCCGGAGTCGGTGGGGCGTGGATGAGCGGCCTCACCGCTATGGTTGAATATCGACCTCTATTCATCGCTCTGGCTATAACGTT
>JAHHLP010000080.1 GCA_018679295.1 Rhodothermia bacterium | reverse complement strand
GGACTACGACTGGTCGCATCCAGAATGGGCCCCGTCCCTTCGGACATCTTACAACGAGGCCGGGCTGATAAGTGCGATTGATGGTTGGGATCCGATTTCGAAGGCTCCGACTCCCATTGCTGACTTCTACTACGAGTACGCATATGACTTCTCCAACCTTCGCCAGGTAGTGTCTCTGGAGATCGAGCGGGAGTGGGACGGAGTCGCGTGGCAAAACGCGTCCCGAACGGTCTACGACGTAGAGTCCGATCCGAGTTTTGGTATGCGTGTTGTTGGCGGCCAGACCGACAGGTGGGCCGGCGGCGATTGGTCACCCGTGGAGCAGTTCAGTTTCTACGAGATGAGTGGCTCCGTCTTCCAGGAGTATCGTGCATGGGAGGCCGGTCTGTGGATGAACAAGGATCGAATCGTTTTCCCGGACCAAACGATTGCCTCGCTCGAGAATCGTCTCGTGACACTGCATTCACGATATGGCGAATATGTGGATCTCTATCTCGCCACCCTGTTGCTGCCACCGAATTATAGTCAGGAGTGGACGGGCAGCGAGTGGGAGAACACGTCGCGATACCAGATCGAGTCCTACCACTTCGTGGCAGGTGAGCCCGCAGTTATCCAGTTTGACACCTGGGACCAGGGCAACTGGGTCGACGAGCTTCGGGTGGAGTTCCATTTCGGGCAGTTCAACAACAACTCAGCGTGGAGAATCGATGGCGCTAATCTCCAGATTTTGGAGCACAATGGGTGGACACCGATCAGCGCAGAGTCGTACGAGTACGACGGCCGGAACTTGCTGGTACAGTCTGTTCGCCGGGATGGCCTGTTTGGGATATTCGTGAATACGGCTCGGATCAGTTTCAACTGGATCGGCCTGTCTGTCGGTCGTGAGGATCCAGGATCTGTACCGGTCACGCACGTCTTGCGCCCGGCCTACCCGAACCCGTTCAACACGACGACGACCATTACTTATGAGCTCGCCGCGACGGACGATGTGCGTATTGAGTTGAGAGACATGCTTGGCCGCCTCGTTGAAGTCTACGTAGATGAGCGGCAAGTCGCTGGTAGTCATGACGTGGTAGTGGAGGCTCGAGATCTGCCCAGCGGTATCTATGCTGTTCGGATGTTGACGCCCCATCGCGTCCAAACGCAACTCTTGACCTTAGTCAAATAGGCAGTCTCGGGGGCGTCCCGTAAGACGCTCCCGATTCGCTTCTGCCGGATCCCACTCGGACGGCTGTGAAGGATCTGATAGGGCAGTGCGGATCCGTGGAATTATCTAGCGGTGTTGGCAGATGGGGTTTCTAGCTACTGATGTTTCTGTTGCCGATCCGATGGAGGACGTTCGCGCCTCGGACGAGAGCTATCGCACGATATTTGATCTCGCCGGCGACGCGATGTTTGTTCACGATATTGAGACGGGCGCCATCCTCGATGCGAACATCAAGGCGTGCGAAATGCACGGTTGTTCTCTGGATGAGCTCAAAGCACTAGGTGTGGGCGGGATCAGCGTAGGTGAGTCGCCCTACGACATGCCGCATGCGCGGCACTTCATCCAACTCGCCGCGACCGGCCTACCGCAACGGTTCGAATGGCAGGTGATGCACCATTCGGGTGACCGATTATGGGTCGAGGTGTCACTCAACCGGGCGCGTATTCTGGGATCGGAGCGCGTCATCGCGAGCGTACGAAACATCGACGAGCGAAAGAAAGCCGATGACATGCTTCAGGCTGCGCACGACGAACTCGAGAAGCGGGTGCAGCAACGCACAGCCGATTTGGAGTGCCGCACGCGAGATCTGGAGCTGGCAGAACAACGCTTCCGTGCAATAGTGGAGGCCAGTCCGACTCCGCTTCTTCTAAGTCGGTTGGAAGACGGACGAATACTCTTTGCCAACGAGCGGCTCGAGATGCTGCTGCGGGCGGAGCCGGGCTCGCTATCCGGTAAACAGACCGTCGAGTTCTACCACGATCCAACGGAGCGTGACAAGGTCGTAGATCTCCTCCGCGAACATGGATCGGTGCGAGACCTGGAATTGAGCATCCGTCAGGTCGATGGCACGCCGCGATGGGTGTCAGCTTCCGTTCAGTACTTCACGTATGACGGCGAGCCCGCACTTGCGACCGCATTGCTCGACATCACCGACCGAAAGCGAGCCCAGGAAACCCTGACGTTCCAAAAGACGCTCCTTGAAGCGCAGAGCGACTCGTTGATGGACGGTATGCTTGTTGTTTCCTCTGACCGCCGCATACTGTCCTTCAACCAGCGGTTCATGGACATCTTCGGGCTGAGGTCGGACGTTCTCGAGAAAGGGTCGGATGAGACGGCCCTCGCCAATGCCTTGGACAAAGTCCAGGACCCGAACGCCTTCCTGGATCGGATAGCGTTCTTGTACGCGAATCCGGACGAACGGGCGCGGGACGAGGTGGCTATGGTCGACGGTCGCGTTCTGGACCGATACAGTGCGCCGGTTGTGAGTAAGGACGGACACCGTTACGGGCGCATTTGGTTCTTTCGCGACGTTACTGATGAGAGGCGGTACCAACGTGAACTCATGGTAGCCCGGACGGAAGCCGAGGCCGCTCGCGAAGAGGCGAGCCGATACGCGAAGAGTTTGCGCAAGGAACTGGAAACAGGTCGACGGATCCAGAGGGGTTTTCTTCCTGCGAAGTTACCGCAACCGGCGGGGTACGAAACGGATGTTCGTTTCAAGCCGGCGTGGCAGGTAGCCGGTGACTTCTACGATATGTTCTATGCGGCCCCCGGACTGTTGGGAATCGTCGTGGCGGACGTGTGC
>JAHHLP010000240.1 GCA_018679295.1 Rhodothermia bacterium | reverse complement strand
CAGTCTGGATGATCAGATAGGTGGCCAGATTGCGGTCGGTTTCGCGATTTCGGGGTTCTACGAGGATCGATGGAGCGACGAGGCAACGCCGCTAAATTCATACATGCCAACTTCAATGGCGACGCTTGCTATTAAATGAAATGCTTGTTTTCGGTCTTGGCTGACTGCTCGCCGGACTCGAATCTGTGGCGCGTCAGCTCCCCGCGGATAGTGGACCGTACGGATCATCCGCCGGAGCGGCACTGAACGACCCAAAAGCGACGTTCAATCAACTGGGCGTCTTGCGACAGACGCTTATCGCGGCTTCTTTAGCGATCCGGACCATTTGCTAATTAAAAAAATGCGCGAAGACAATACAGAGAGTGAGCACATCGCGTTTCCAGGAGGGTTTAGTTCAGTCTAATCGATGGTGGTCTGATACCTCGATCGTTTCTTGAACCTCGATACTACAACCCGCGACGATCGATGATCGCTTGGATAGTTGGTTGAAGTCCGCTTCTAACCGACAACGGCGGTAGCGGGATCGAGCCGCGGACGGCAGCAATGTGATCTGACAACGGTCGGTCACCATGCGCTGCAGGAACGGGGAAAAACGACCCTAATCGGACCCTCAACCCCTGCAATGAAACTAGCCTAGCTTCGCTAGTCGCTATGGAAAATATGTGGGAGATCCTCTGCAGTGAACTGCCGTTCGTACTGACGTAGATTTGAATCGAGCAGATCCCAAGGTTGAGCGCTCGATGTCCAGATTTCCGTATCTGGTTTGAATTCCGAAGGGTCGTCCAGGCTTGCGGCGACAACGATAACTATGCCTGGAAAACCTGGGTGGAACATCACATGTGAACCACAGTCTGGGCAAAAACCTCGTTTGAGCTCTCTGCCGCTGTCGCAGTCGACCCCATAATATCTCGGCTCATTGGCAGTGAGCTCAATCTTGTCGATCGGCACCCACAAGAGGGGGAGAAAGCCGCTGCCGCTCGCCCGTTGGCAAGCCCTGCAATGGCACTTGTACTCCAGTAAGGGTCTCGCCGTGCACTCGTACCGTATTGATCCACATACACATCCGCCGGTCATGGAAATGCCCATTGCAGAGTCCTCCGCTTTCTACATGATGTGATTGTAGCGGCTTCAGGGGCCTTCGGAGTGATTCCCGATGTACGTCAAAATGATCGTTGGAGTAGGAGATTGATGAACGGCCGTTCTTGGCTGTGGATTCAATTTGTGGACGCAACACCTTAGTGTCCCAGTAGGGAGAAGGAGTGTTGCAGATGAAGCGAAGAACGAGGATCTATTACACGGAAGAACAGAAAGCGTTGATGTGGGATCGCTGGGAGCGAGGCGATACGCTGCATGCGATTGCTGGCCTATTCGACAGACATCATGGGTCAATCGCCGGCATCCTGTCGCGAACGGGTGGGATACGACCTGCGCAGAGGAAGCGTTCGAGGCAGGCACTGACGTTAGTGGAACGTGAAGAGATCTCGCGCGGTATAGTGGCGGGTGAGTCCATCCGCTCGATGGCATTGGCGCTGGGTCGAGCGCCATCGACAGTCAGTCGCGAGATCCAGCGCAACGGCGGTCAGCACGACTACCGGGCCAGCCAAGCAGACCAGGCGGCCTGGGATCGAGCACGACGCCCCCAGAGTTGTAAACTAGCAAACAACCGTGCGCTGGCGCGCATCGTTGCAGAGAAGCTCAAGCTTCAGTGGTCACCGAGGCAGATCGCTGGATGGCTGAAGCGTACCTACCCGAACGATGAGACCTACCAGGTGTCACACGAGACGATCTATCGCACGCTGTTCATTCAGGCCCGCGGGGCCTTGAAAAAGGAGCTGTTGGGGCATTTAAGGCGCACCCGCGCCATGCGTCGTTCGCGTCACCATACGCACAAGACTGCAGATCGTGGCCGTATCACGGACGCGGTTTCGATCCGCGAGCGACCCGCCGAGGCGGAGGACCGTGCAGTACCTGGCCACTGGGAGGGAGACCTGTTGTTTGGCAGCAACAATAGCCAGATCGTGACACTAGTCGAACGTCATAGCCGCTACGTGCTGCTGGCGAAGGCCCAAGGCAAAGACACGGAGACGGTGATTGATGCGCTCATCAAGCAGGCGCACAAGCTCCCGCGCGAGCTCTATAAGTCCCTGACCTGGGATCGAGGCAAAGAGGTGGCCGACCACAAACGCTTCTCCTTGGCCACGGACATCCAGGTCTACTTCTGCGATCCTCAACAGCCGTGGCAACGGGGCTCAAACGAGAATACCAACGGTCTACTCAGACAGTATTTCCCAAAGGGCATGGACCTCTCGGGCGTCCATCAGAACAGACTCAATGCGGTCGCACGACGACTTAACGAAAGGCCAAGAGAAACGCTAAACTTCGAAACTCCGGCCGAACGATTTAACCGATGTGTTGCGTCGACCTGTTGAATCCACAGCCGAACTCGGCGGTAGGACGCCGCCTAGGGGTATGACGGCTTCCGGATCCAGAAGCTGCCACTCGCTAGCGAAGCTACAACCGGCTCTTCACGACCAGACCCACAGCAGACCTTCGCTCATCTCGACGGTCGTCCCGTTTAGAACTGCTGTAAGATCGCAACCCTCTACTATTTGATTGCGATGCAAGACAACCCACACGCTATGGCATTCTCAGATCCCCTCACCATTGAGGGGGTCGAGAAGCGTACGGCGCTACAGACCGTAAAATCCATCCTGCCTTTCCTGTGGCCGGAAAATCGCAACGACATGCGG
>JAHHLP010000314.1 GCA_018679295.1 Rhodothermia bacterium | reverse complement strand
GTATGGGAGGGCTCATTTCTCTCTACGGGTTCTGCGAATACCCGTCTACTTTCGGTAAGGCTGTTTGCATGTCTACCAGTTGGACGGTGGCCGGAAAGCCGATCCTTGACTACATCAAGCGCGCCGTTCCACCACCATCGGGCCGCAGGATTTACTTCGACTATGGGAGCGAGGCTCAAATTGGCGCGTATGAGAAACTCCAGCACGAAGCGGACCGGGTATTCTATAGAAAGGGATACCGAAGAGACATCCACTTCATGGTGCAGAGGTTTCCTGGAGATCCCCACTCAGAGGAAGCCTGGCGTGGACGCGTTGAGGTTCCACTCAGATTTGTTCTCGATACGCCCGCGTGAACGCAGAGAGTTTTCCGATACCCACAGAGTCAATTTGAAACATGATTAGAAAGGGAATTCCTATGCTTGCCGTGTTGTTCGCCGCATTTGGCTGCACGTCAGGCATATCGAGCAGCAGCGGCCAGTACGCCATTGCGGTTGCTTTTGATAATCTCAGCTTTTCAAGGCCCATCGACCTGCAAGATCCTGGCGACGGAACGGGGCGGCTGTTCGTCGTGGAGCAGGCAGGCGTGATAAAGGTCTTTTCCAACAACCCGTCGGCGCCGCAAGCCAAGACTTTTCTCGACATTCGCAACAGGGTTGACGATTCGGGAAATGAAGAGGGTCTACTGGGGCTTGCTTTCCATCCCAATTACGCCACGAACGGCTATTTCTTCGTCAATTACACGTCGAACAACCCAAACGCGACAGTGATCGCGCGCTACTCCGTTAGCGACACCGACCCCGACGTCGCGGATGCTAACAGTGAGGAGGTCCTGCTTACGATCGGGCAGCCTTTCGGCAACCACAACGGAGGGCAGGTTGCTTTCGGTCCCGATGGGATGCTGTACATAGCCGTCGGCGATGGCGGTTCGGGCGGTGACCCGATGGAGCACGGCCAGAATCTTACTACGTTGCTGGGGACCATTCTTCGCATTGACATTGACAACGCCTCTGGCAACCTCGGCTACGCCATTCCTTCGGACAATCCCTTCACGGGCAATCAACAGGGATATCGGGAGGAAATCTTTGCGTACGGACTTCGCAACCCGTGGCGGTTCAGTTTTGATACAACGACCGGATCCCTGTGGACAGGGGATGTTGGACAGAACAGGTTTGAAGAGATCGACATTATTGACTCTGGAAAGAACTACGGCTGGAATGTGATGGAGGCATTCGAGTGTTTCGGCAGCAGTGGATGCGACACGACTGATCTCGTGCTTCCGGTTCATGCGTATCCACACGAGTCTGGGAATGCGTCGGTTACTGGCGGTCATGTGTATCGGGGGTCCACGTTGCCCGATCTGGTCGGGACCTACGTCTACGCCGATTTCTCGTCGGGCAGAATCTGGGGTCTCACTGCAGCCGGGGGGAGCTTCGTTAATGAGTTGCTGGTGGATACGTCCGTCAACATTTCATCTTTCGGTGTCGACTCTTCAAGTGAACTGTTCATCTGCGCTTTTGATGGTCGGATCTACCGCCTGATGGATATCTCGGGTTCCTCGACCGATAACCCGACCGGTTCCATTGGAGTATTGGATCTTGAGGCGTATCCGAACCCCTTCTCTAATGCGGCTCGCGTCGCGTTCACCCTCGCCTCAGCCGAACTGGTAGAAATCACGGTGTACGATGCTGTGGGAAGACGCGTCGCGAACCTTCTCGATGATGTACTCGCCCCGGGACGCCATTCGGTGGACTGGAACGGTAGAAGCGACGGGGCAATCGTCGCCCCGGGCGTGTATTATGTCACTCTGCAGCATGGCGAAACCTCTTCGACCCTGCCGGTGGTGTACCAACCTGGAGGCTGAGTCCGATACCGCTGCCTCATAGTTTTTTCGACAATCCCCTTTACGGAAGTCTATTTGAAGATGACACGAACCAGCATTGCGACCCTTGCACTTCTACTGCTCTGGGGCTGCGGCGGCACAGGCAACGATGCCGCGAAACAGACGATAACAGAGGAGGAGCTGATCGAAGACATCCGCGTCCTGGCCTCTGATGACTTTGAGGGACGATTCCCCGGAACCCCCGGTGGTGAGAAGACTGAGGAGTTTCTTAAGGCTGAATTCGAGGCTCTTGGCCTCCAACCCGGAAACGGAGAGTCCTTCTTTCAACGAGTACCCCTTGTGGAGATTACGGCCGAGCCTTCCGCCGATCTTGTGGTGTCTGGCAGCGGACGAACGGTGACGTTCGATTATGGCAGTGCGTTCGTTGGCGGCACCCGGCGCGTGGTGGACGGGGTTCAACTTGACCAATCCGACGTCGTGTTTGTTGGCTACGGTGTCGTAGCTCCGGAATACGACTGGGATGATTATGCCGGCGTCGACGTGACAGGTAAGACCGTAGTGATTCTTGTTAACGATCCGGGCTTCGCAACCAAGGACGAGACGCTGTTTCGCGGCAACATAATGACCTACTACGGTCGCTGGACGTACAAATTTGAAGAAGCGGCGCGTCAAGGTGCGGCAGCAGCCATCATTGTCCATGAAACGGATCCTGCCGGCTATCCGTGGTCGGTGGTAGAGAATGGGTGGAGTGGTCCGCAGTCGTACCTGCTCAGTAGCGACAACAATATGTCGAGGTCTGCCGTCGAGGGCTGGATATCAGCCGACGCTGCCCGTACGCTGTTCACTATGGCAGGGAAGGATTACGACGAGGAAAAGGCGACGGCAGCAACGGGATCCTTTGAGGCGATGCCGCTCGGGCTTAGCGCTTCCGTGTCCATCCAGAACACGATTA
>JAHHLP010000602.1 GCA_018679295.1 Rhodothermia bacterium | reverse complement strand
GTTCAAGGGCCTCCCGTTGAATCGCGGGGTCCAGATTGCCCAGACACGCCACGCGGCACTTTCGAGCCTCGACGGGAACCGCGGGCGCGAAGTTTGTCAGCACGTTGAGATGCGTCGCGACTGTCTCGCGATCGTTCAGGTCATAGTGATACCGCCCTTCCCACGCGAACGTCGCACCGTTCTCGTCAACGTCAAGTCCTTCGGTACAAACTCCACAGTGGCGCAGGGACTCGATGTGCTCGTGCGGGAAATCGTTGCCGACGACAGCTACCAGGTGAACGTCGTCAGCAAAATATCGAGCCGCCATACAGATGTACGTGGCGCTGCCGCCAAGAATGTCGTCCACCTTACCGAACGGCGTTTCGATGGTATCAAGCGCCACCGTACCTACGGCTACAATGCTCATGCTTCTCCTGCAGTATCCGCCCGGTGCGGTTGGGGGCTCGGTTTAGTCGGTGGGTGGCGATCGTTGGGCCGCGGTTCCGTCGATCTCCCGAGTGCGTTGCACGCCGATCCCGTGGTCGCCGTTGTGCTGATTCGCGGAGACCATTCCGTCAATTTGCCGTACGCGACGGCCATCTCAGGCACGGCGAATCCAATCCCCGATTCGGCGAACTACGAGAGCAGCCGTTGCTGCCTTGACGGTGCCCAGCAACGAATCCGCAAAGTCACGGCCTTGCCCCGCATGCTCCTTCAGCAGGTCAGGCAATTCCTGCGCCGTCTCCGATGCAGACTCCCGTGCTTTTACCGCGGTTTCTGCGATGGCGTCCGCTACGTCGCTGGCCCGTCGGGTAAGTTCGTCCGAGAACTCTTGTGCCTTCCGGGTGAGTTCGACGCCTGCCTCATCGGCCTTCTTCTTGATGACTGAGCCCGTGTCTGCTGCGCGGTTCGAGATCGTGTCGCCAAGGTCGCCGAGGTAGTCGTGCGCCGATGATGCCAGAGCGTGTGCTCGCCTCCGCGCACGCTCAGGTAGCGGAGGTGGCGGTGACGGGGTCAGTAGTGCGACTAGACCACGGCCCATAAGAATGCCTGCGCCTGCGGCTATAGATATTGCGAGGAGCGGGTTCTCACGGACCCATTCACCGGCGCGGCGCGCCACATCTTCCGTGTCTACTTTTGCCAGGTCTTCCTTCATGCGGCCGAGCCGGTCCGCAATCTGATTCCTGGCCTTAACGAACTCCTCTTTGGTGTAAGACGTGCCGTCGCCGTTGGCGGTCACCTCCTCCTCAAGGGTAGCCGCGTTGCCGTTCTCGTTGATCGGATTGTCGCTAATCTCTTCTGGTGATGGACTGTTGTCAGCCACGGTGTCATCTCCAAATCTTTTCAGTTAACTGTTCGATATACGGGCGCGCACGTCGGAGCGTTTCCGAGTCGGCGGGCGCGATCATCAGTCACGCATCATGACGCCAACGAATACTCCAATCGCAAAAGAGCCCAATAGGGCCAGGGTTCGATTGTCGCGCACCCACTCCTCAGCGGTGTCGATCCAGTCCTCAAGGGGAAGGCTGTCGAAATCGAGGTCAGGCGTCTCCACGTTGGAGCTTTTGTCGGTAGCGACGTCGGTTTCCATTTCCATGCTTGAATCGGCCTTGTTTTCTTCCTAATGAAGTATTTACGGATAGATATCGGCAATGCAAACCCGCAAATGAGTTTGACCGCCGAAAACGACCCTTGTTCGACAAGAATTATGAATTTACGAACCTCTGAATGCCGGTCGCGGTATCAGTGCGAACAACAAGCATTTCTTTGACTTAACTTGTTGTCTGCCGGCATCCCACATCAGCTCTGCGGGCAATATTCGGAGAGCTTGTTCGTCTACCCAAGACGAACAGTCGGCGCGACTACCCACACGCCAGTCATGCATCCCAACTCGAATCCCGTGAAAATCACGTTTCGACAAGCGGTCGCTTGGGCCGTTCGTATCGGAGCGCTCGCATTCTTTCTAGCTGTGACACCGGTTTCGCCTTCTGCAAGTCAGCCGGCAAATCGGAATGCAGAAGAAGATTACCAACATGCGTACCGGCTCTTCATGGATCGGCTGTTCGAGCTTTCGGCCGACGCCTTTCAGGATTACCAGAGACAGCACCCATCGAGTGCGCACGCGCCGGACGCCCTGTACTATGAGGCTGCGTCTCTCCTCGGTTTGGGAGATTCCGACGCTGCGGCGGATCTGTTCGAGCGCTTCAGTCGCTTCTATCCCACCCATCCGCTGACACACGACGCAACGCTGGCTCTCGGTACATACTACGTCGAGCACGGCGAGAATAGGGCAGCCATCGAACGGTTCGCTGAGGTCCTTGAGGGCGACGCCACGTACGAGTTGAAGGCGAAGGCCTTGTACTGGATGGGCGAGGCAGCGGCGGGAGACGGAGAACTAGAGGAAGCGCTGCGCTACTACCGACGGTCTGCGACCGAGTTCAGCGCGTCCGAGATCGCTCCTATTGCACGGTATGCAATCGGTTTTACGGAAGTCCGACGAGAAAACTACGAAGCCGCTTCCAAGGCGTTCGAGGAGCTGGCACGGCGCAACCCGAACTCACCATACGCCGAACGCATTGGTCTCGTGCTGGCTGAGATCTACTACGAGCTGGGCGATTATCCCCGTGCCGTCGAGGAACTCACCCGCCGCATGCCGTCTCTCGCGAACGACGATCGTGAGCGCGCCACCTTCATGCTTGCTGAGAGCTACAATCAGCTGCGCCGAAGCGAGGACGCGATTCTTCGCTACCGGGAAATAACTGAAGAGAATCCCGACAGCCCATACTACCGCGATGCGCTCTTCGGCCTCGGCTGGAACTACCAGCTCGAAGGTGCCAGCGAGTGGGCGGCCGACGAGTTTGCAAAAGTGTCGCTCGGGCGTTCTGATGCACTGGCCGAGAAGGCCACGTACTACGAGGCGGTAAACCGAAAGATGGCACGGGACGAACAGGCTGCCCTCAACCTCTTTGGAGCAGTCGTCGAACGTTGGCCGAACGGAGAGTACGCGGACGAGGCGCAGTATGAACTCGGCATGACGTTGTATCAACTTCGACAGTGGCAGGAATCGAACGAAGCATTCAAGCGCTTCGTCGACGATTACCCGGATTCGCCGCACCTGGATGACGGCCTCAATCATCTGGGCAGCACCTACATCGCCATTGGAGA
>JAHHLP010000068.1 GCA_018679295.1 Rhodothermia bacterium | reverse complement strand
CCTCCACACCGGGCAAAAAGATAACCTGTCGCTCTTTGACGGCCGCCATTCGCACGTTTGCCTCGCCATCCGGACCGGGCTCGTACAGCGCGAGGATGGTGTCCGCAAAATGAACGACGTGGGCGCTTGTCAACAGTGCGAGACGATCCTCGCCGGCCGTGAGTGCGATTCCAGTTCCTGAGGCGGTATCCCGGTAAAAGACCGGCTCCAGCGAGCCGGCCTCCAGGTCCATCACCGAGAGATCTTCAGGGCGCACGGCGTCAACCGCGCCAAACGTGTATTCACGGTAGTACGCGACGGAGTTGACCATCCGCACCGACTGAAACGCCTGCTCAATCAATCGACCCGTCTCGGCAGACGGAAAAACCGTGTCGTACTTGCCTGCCCCCTTCCCTTGCGAGCCCGAAGGCGCTGACGTCGACGCACAGCCGATGAGCAGCCCACCGCCAACCGTCAGAGTCGAAAAGAGAAGGACGATGAGGGCCCGTCGAAACGTCATCAGCCCGCGGCTAGAGGAAGGTTTTGCATCCAAATGTCGCGGAGACGAGCGGCCGCCTGGTCAGCTTCGGAGTCAACGCCAAAAACGTGCTGATCAACCACCGACTGCATGAACTTCTCACACGTGATCTCAATCTCCTCACCGTCGCGACCCAGTTTTGCGCTGTAGGGTACGCCGGCAGCGACGCTTTGAAACCGGCCGAGCGTCGCACGAACAGTCTCAATGGTGATCTCCTCTCCATTAAGCGCAAGTAGCTGGTCACCGATCTGCATACCACATTCGGCGACTTCATCGGCAAGGTGCGTAACAACGATCTGACCGCTGACAAAGTTGAGCCCCACGCCCGCAGAAGCGACTTGCCGGCCGCTGTCCTTTTCGCGCTGGTAGCCGATCCCGATCTTAGCGAAATAATCCGCGATCGGAAGCGGCTGCGAGTCCTTGACATACAGATCGAAGAAATCGGCTATCTCCGGGTGAGTAGCCGCCGTGAACTCATCGAAGAACTTCGACTCCGGGAACGGAGTGTCCGGTCCGTACTTCTGTGAGAGGTCAATGAGTACCTCGCGCAAGCCCCGCTCCCCGCCGGAAAGTTCGAGGAGCCGTAGATCCAGGAGCGTCGCAACCAGGGCACCACGCATGTAGATATTCGGAAACTGCCGCTGGCCCTCCGGAGAATATGACGTCAGGCTCATCTCGCTGAGACTGTATTCGGAGTCATAGAACTGATCCTGCCGCAGCTTGTCGCTCACCTCACCGAGATACTCGTCAAGCGTGATCAGTCCACCGCGCAGCTGCATAATATCCGACGCCCACTCCGTGACACCTTCATACAGCCAGAGATGCTCCGACGCCACGGGTTCCGCAAAGTTGAACTGCTGAATAATCTCGCTGTGAATGTTCAGCGGCGTCACTATGTGAAAGAACTCGTGCGCAACTACCGAGGGTATGCTTTCTGAGATCGCCCACTCGAAATCCGACTCGGCATAGACGTACTCCGAACTGTAGGAATGCTCCCAGGCACCCATGGTGACGTCTTCAAAATGGAAAAGAAACGCATAGCGATCGACAGGCAGCGTGCCTAGAAACTTCTCGGCCGCGAACAGTATGTCGCGGATGGATTCGAGAACCATATCGGACGAGACCTTGTCGGTCTTTGAGTACGTATAGATGTCTACATCGGTGCCATTCACGTCGAGTGTTGCGGTCGTTAAGCGACCCAGTAGAATAGGCGAGTCGACTACGAAATCGTAGTCCTCAGCCAGGAAGGACCCATCTGCATCAGTCGTCAGGGCCGTACCTACTTTCCACGTCGCCGGGTAATCCAGGTCGATCTCCAGAGGTCGGTCCTGCATCCCCGAGGGAAATCCGAAGACCGTCTGTCCGTTTATCAGAACGTGGTCGTCCTCGATAGACGATCCTGCCATGAGGTATATGGCATTCTCCTGAACCGGCGTGTCCCATGTTTCGGCGATGCTGTAACGGATGGATGTGACGTCTTCCGGTCTTGCTATCTCCCACTGGTTCGTGCCGATCATACTGGTTGGTATTTCTGTTCCGGCAGCATCGAAGGCCTGAAAAGATCGTACGAACCGGCCAATGTCCATCACCTGATAGGTGCCCGGAGCAGTTGAGGCGAACTGGTAAATGCCGTTCTCGGCCTCGAGGTCGTCCACTGATAGCGTGACGTGAAAGAGATCGTCGGCGCGATTGTTCAGGTCCACCGTGTAGTTTAGCGGCATGACCCCGCTTTCAGCACTTCGTTCTCCCGAATCATCGGGCGAAGAGTCGACGATGGACTGCTGCGTTCCGCACGCAGTTGTTGTTACGACTAGCAGGAATGCCAATGTGCGGCGTATCGTTTTCATTGCCTCATGCATGAGCTTTTTGGGTCGGGGATAGATGATCGGAGATAAAAATGCGCGCACAAAATGTCCGGCGGATGGCGGCGCCTACGTGAGTACAACGATTTTGTTTTATTGCGGAAACCGCTGTCGGCAGCTTCGGGAATCGATATGTGCACGCCGGTGGACGCACTGGATCGGCAGCAAAAATAGGTAATCACCTTCAGAGGCAATACACACCGGGCACCGATGAGGTATTAATGATCCTACTCGACTTTCGTCGCGTGAGCGAAGGAGCCCTGCGCTAGCTCGCACAGGCCCTTCGTCCATCAACTAAACAGCTTCTTAATTAATTAGGCGAATGACCTGTCTTGTCTATCTATTTTAGGTGATTATGTCAGAAGTGGTTTCAAGTACACTTTTTTCAGACTACGGCCTCAATGAGGCCTATGATGAGATGTTTGCGGGGCCGGGAGACTATCGCAATCCATACGCGAAAATCCGGGACCGGCTTGCCGAACTGAGCGCCTCGGATCTCCAGCACAGGCAGCGTGCCGCCGACGTTTCGTTCCTGAACCGTGGAGTGACTTTCACGGTCTATGGACACGAAGAGGGTACTGAGAAAATCTTCCCCTACGACATCGTACCAAGAGTGTTGTCGGGGGATGAGTGGAAGACTATCAGCAAGGGGCTGGAGCAGCGCATCAATGCGCTCAATCTATTTCTGTCGGACATATACGGAGCCGGGAAAATCCCGAACGACGGCGTGATCCCACGGCATCTGATATACAGTTGTGCTCACTATCGTCGCGAGATGCGCGGCGTCCGGGTCGTGCCTGCAACGTCTGACGATCTCGAGAGGTCGGACCTCCCACTCTCAACCATGCCGCAGCAATACACTCCGGAGCAAGAAGCGGCATTCGAGCAATATCGACAGCAATAGATCTGCCTGCGAGGCCCATACATGCTGTTGGCTGCCGGAACAGGATGCGCACGCCCGTATCCAGCGTCAACACGCGACGCGAACGACGTAAGTGTCGTAGTTTTGACGACCACTCGACACACGGTATACGTTCAGACATGCCAGATATCTCCATTGGGATTGTCGGCCTTGGAAAGATGGGAGCCGGAATCGCTCGTCGGCTGGCTGCCGCCGGGCAGTCTGTTGCGGCGTTTGATTCGGATGAATCGGCTATCGCTCGCGCGCGAGACGAGGACATCGTCGTAGCCGGAGACCTGGAAGATCTTATCGGTCGACTAGAGGTGCCGCGCCACATATGGGTGATGGTCCCTGCCGGGGAGCCAACGGATGCGGTGTTTACACAACTCGCTGGCCTACTCGAAGCGGATGACATCGCAATCGATGGCGGCAACACGTTCTACAAGGATTCGTCGCGTCGCGCAGAGGAGTTGGCCCAAAAGGGAATTCGCTTCCTGGACGTCGGGACGAGTGGCGGCATCCATGGCGAACGCGACGGCTACTGCCTGATGGTGGGTGGTGAGCCGGCGACAGTCAACGCCCTGTCCGAAGTATTCACCCTCCTCGCTGCGTCGGGTCGCTCCGGTTGGTTCCACGTGGGTCCTGCCGGCGCCGGTCACTTCGTCAAGATGGTGCACAACGGCATCGAGTACGGGATGATGCAGGCGATGGCAGAAGGTTTCGCCATCCTTCGCCGCAAACAAGAGTTCGACATTGACCTGGCAGGTGTCGCCGAAGTCTGGCGGCACGGCAGCGTCGTCCGCTCGTGGCTGCTTGACCTGGTCGCAGGCACACTCGTCGATGATGATAGCCTTTCGGGCGTCGCGCCGTATGTACCGGATTCGGGTGAGGGTCGGTGGACCGTGCAGGAAGCCATCGACCTCGATGTCTCGGCGCCCGTAATCACATTGTCGTTGCTGGAGAGGATTCGGTCGCGCGACGAGGAATCGTATGCGGATCGCATGTTATCCGCGATGCGCGCGGCCTTTGGCGGCCATGCGGTCACGGGATCTGATGATACACCAGGTACTCGACCCGCTTAGTATGCCGTGCGCCCGGCCGCCTGCCCGCGTGCAGACAGACACTGGGCGCGTTCGGCAATCTTTACGATCTCAACAGCCGCAACAGTCCTGAGAGCCGCCTTCGTCTTGAGCACCTCCACCTAACAGTCGCAACTGTCTAACAGCCGCTACCGACTCAACAGGCAACGCCGTCTCTCCAGACAACACCGTCTCACCAAAGAAGACCCCAGCACATGTCGACAGCGTTTCTCCTGGGTTTGGTCATCGGCGGTGTCGCGCTCCTGCTCGTTCAGATCACTGTCTTGCGCATACACGCCTTTGTCGCGTTGATGGTGACAAGTCTTGTCGTCGCTGTCGCGGGTGGCATTCCGCTTTCGGAAGTTGCCGGCGAGATCCAGCGAGGCATGGGAAGCACGCTCGGGTACATCGCTGTAGTGATCGGGATTGGCGCCATCTTCGGCGAGCTGCTGCAGCGGTCTGGCGGAGCGGAAGCGATAGCCACTCGACTGCTTCGTCGCTTCGGTGAGGATCGTGCTCCGCTGGCACTCGGACTCACCGGTCTGATTGTCGCCATCCCGGTCTTCTTTGATGTGGCCTTCATTCTGCTGGTACCGTTGATATACGGGCTGACGCGGCGGACGGGTCGTCCGATTCTCTACTTCGCGATTCCGCTCGCGGCGGGTATCGCTGTCGCCCACAGTTTCATTCCTCCGACTCCGGGGCCCGTAGCCGTGGCCGGCCTGCTGGGGGCTGATCTCGGAACCGTCATCGCCGTGGGCGTAGCGGCCGGGATCCCCGCGACGTTGGTGGCAGGCATCTACTTCGGCAGGTACATCTCAAAGAAGATCACCGTCGGCGTTCCCGACTTCGCTGCCGACGAAGAGCCTACCAACGAAAGGCTGCATCCACGACCGACATTCGCTGTCGCCGCCATTCTCGTGCTGCTCCCGCTCGTCCTCATACTCTCAGGTACAGTCTCGGCCGTGACGCTGCCGGAAGGCAACCGGATGCGGGAGGTCATGGCTCTTCTCGGACATCCCTTTACTGCCCTGCTCCTGACGACTCTTCTTTCGTTTTACCTGATCGGTACGCGATGCGGATTCTCTGCGAGCGAGGTGCGCGACATGGCAACCAAATCGCTCGAGCCTGTTGGCCTGATTATCCTCGTCACCGGGGCAGGCGGAGTCCTCGGCAAAGTGCTGATCGCCGCCGGTGTCGGTGATGCGCTCGCGACGCTTCTCGCAGGATCCTCGCTCCCCGTCGTCTTGCTCGGTTTCGCGATCGCGGCGGTCGTTCGTGTAGCGCAGGGATCGGCAACCGTGTCGATGGTTACGGCCGCCGGGCTTCTTACGCCGGTGATAGAGGTCGGCAACGTGGGCGGCCTTACGCTTGCACTCGCCACCGTAGCGATAGCGTCCGGCGCCACTGTGCTGTCGCACGTAAACGACTCCGGCTTCTGGTTGGTCGGGAAGTACCTGGGGCTTTCGGAACGTGACACCTTGAGGTCGTGGACCATAATGGAGACGCTGATCGGTTTGGTCGGCCTCGCGGTGGTGCTGGCGATCTCAGCGTTTGCTTGAGCGGCCCAACGGTTGCGTTCAGAGTCCCCGAACCGATCCCGGATGCATTTATGAGAAATCCGGACGCGCGCCATCCGATCGCCTGCCAGACGCGCTGCAGATGACAGGCATTTGCAGTGATCATTTCAGATGGTCGCCAAGCGCTGAAACTGCTTCATCGACGATTTCGTCGACGGGCTTGGTCGCGTTCACGACTACCGCATCATCCGGCTCCTCCAGCGCAGCAAACTGACTCCCGACGAGAGCGGTGGGCATGAAGTGATCCGGGCGGCCCTCCAGCCTCGATCGGACGGATTCAGGAGCGATTTGCAGATATACAAAACGACACGTCGGGTCGCCTGCGGTCAAGCGCTCTCGATACGCGGCTTTTAACGCCGAGCATGCGACCACGACGTACCGATGCTGCCGTCGAAGATCGGCTGCCGCGTCCCTCACCGCATCAAGCCAGGGCCATCTGTCGGCATCCGTGAGCGGAGTGCCCGATGACATCTTATCGATATTCTGCGGCGGGTGATGGTCGTCGGCATCTATGAATGCGCCTCCGGTTCGCGTCGCAAGGCGCCGGCCGACAGTCGTCTTTCCGCAGCCCGCGACTCCCATAACGAACAAAGTAAGACCCGCTTCCTGCTGCATTGACTCTACTCGGCCCGAACGAAATCGTTAGCGCGGTCGATGCCCGATCGCATCGAGGACTGCTGCCGCCACCTCGGCACGGAGTTCATCGAGCGAATTGTACCGACCGTCGGCTCCGACACCGAGGTTTTGACGGTTCGTCAGCAGCACGAGTGTTGTACGTTGGACGGGAAATCCAACAGCATACGTTCCGGTGAACCCCGTGTGACCGAACACACCCTGCGGCGGATTCTCGATTCGGAGTACGGCCGGCGACATCGCCCAGCCGAGGCCGTTGCCCGACGCCGTAATGGTGAGGAACTCCCGAACTGTTTCAGCACTCACCAATTGCAGACTCTCGTATCTGCCTTCTGCAATCAGCACTTGAAGGAGCATGGTCAGGTCGTCGGCTGTGGAGAACAAGCCCGCGTGTCCTGCAACACCATCGTGTGCGTGGTGAGCGTTGCCGTCGTTGACCTCGCCGATCAACGTGTAGTCACGCCACTGGTCGAACGCTTCTGGATCTTCGTCGACATCATACCCGAATTCGTCGTCGAAAACCATGCGCCTCTCAAACGGGTTACCATGAGAGGTAGCCGCAAACGGACCGGAAAAACCGTGCTCACGTGGCACGAACATCGTCTTCTGAAGTCCCAACGGGCCGTACACGTTCTCTCGCAGAAAGGAGTCGATGTCTTCGCCGGTACGGGCTTCCACAAGGTACCCGAGCAGCATGAAACCGAGGTCCGAGTAATGCCGCTCGTGACCCACGGGGTAAGCCAGTGGCAAGCTGCGTACATAATCGAAGGCCTCCGGTGGGCTTGTCGCATGATAGTAGACCGGCTTCCATGGATACAGCCCTGCAGTGTGCGTAAGCAGATGACGAACCAAAACACTGTCCTTCGACGACCCAGCGAATTCAGTCAGATACTGTGAAACCGGCGCATCGAGATCGACATCCCCTCGATCCACCAGCATCATGATTGCGAAGGTTGTTGCAAAGACCTTGGTCAGTGATGCGAGGTCAAAGACATGATCGAGAGTCATCGGCTCCGGCTCTGCCAGTCGGGATCCGTCTGGATTGTAGAGCCGCGCGTAGCCGTACGCCTTGCGGTGCAGCACGCTTTCATCCTGCGTAACGAGGAGAACGGCACCGGGTAATACTTTTCGTGAAACCGCCTCAAGGAGAATGCTGTCCGCAGCCGGTATCAGGCGGCCACCTCGCGCCTCAACTGAAGGAGCAGCCGCGCGACGGACCGCGTCGGATGTGGACTCCTCCAGCGGTCGAATCGCACGGGTATCGTCCGAACATCCCGCGAGGCTCGTGGAGCCAGCAAGCGCCCCGGCCCCGAAGAGCGTGACGCTCAGCATTATCGATGCTACACGGCTAGACACAAGTCTGCTCATTCGCAGCTGCAAGAGCGAATCCATGACAGCTGCCATCAATGGCGGTCCCGCGAGACAATTTGCGTCTCGCGGGATGAATCAACCTCTCAGGGGGGCGACTGCCTGTACCTGAGGCACCTTGGTGTCGAGGATGCGCACTCGAATCGCCGAGCCCGTCAGATACTCGGATCCAAAGGCGTGTTCGGGTTGTTATCGCGCTCCGTCTGCGGATACGGATAGAAATTTCGATTCCGGTCGTAGGAATCATAATCGCCTTCCGCTGGCGGTTGGAAGTCCGGGAAGAAGCGGCGACTGTCTTCCAGACTGGTTCCCATGAGGAACATCTCGATCCTGCGATGGCGGTAGATGGCCAAAAGCACCTCAGCAGCCGACTGGCCACCGGAATACGCGGCGAGGCCGGCGTTGACCCCGAACGGATCGTCCGTCTTGGTTAGAACGAGATCCAGATTGGCAATCGCATTGGATACGTCGCCTTGTCGGGCGTACGCTTCCGCCTTCGTCAAGTACAGTTCGCCTTGCAGGAACACCGGGATGGGCTCGTTGATCGCATCGTAGAATCCACCCATGGTTTCCACCGGAAGCGCAGAGAAGAATCCGATTTCATCCCGTGGGCTGAGATAGAACGCCAGGCGACCGTCGGCGGGGTCAACGACGAACTCATCCGGATCAAAGCCGAAGTTGTCGACCGGCCGGTACGTGGCCGGCTCCTGCACCGTCTGCAAGAACAGCGGATTTTCGTTTCCGTTACCGTCGTCGTAGCTGAAAACTGAAGAGGCCGCTCCAAGGGCCAGCGCGGCATCCGCTGCCGTAATGGCTGCTCCGTCGTTTCCAAGGTAGAGTTGGAAGCGTGCAAGGAAGGCGTTGAGGGTCTGACGCAAGTTGAAGTTGCTTGACCCCAGCACCTCGCTCTTGAACGCGTCCGGCACCGTCTGCGAGCCCAGCGCGGCCAGTCCCGCCTCGAGTTGAAGGACCGCCTCCTCAAGAGCCGCCTCGCGCGACTGAAAGTCACCCTCGCCATCAGCTTCAACTGTTGTCGGCATTGACTCGTAGAATTGCGCGAGATTGCCGAGAGCCATCCCCTTGAAAAGGTAGGCCGTGGCCTGATACGATGCGCGCGTGGCAGCTTCGCCGACCACCTCAGAATTGGCGATGATCTGCTCTGCCATGCCCATCACCTGGTACGTGTTGCTCCATATCGCGGTCAGGATACCGTTGTCAGGTGTCAGGGCCGTACCGCCGAGCTCGATATCCTGCGGATTGGCGAAGCCGACGACCACACCGAATTCGCGCGTCGACAGACCTGCCGACCTTACAGACGGACTTAGCAGGCTGATCGAATATTCGCGCCGCATGCCTATTGTCAGCGCCTTTAGTCCCTGGACCGTCGAAACGACCTGATCCTCGCTCGCCGCATTAGGGTTGTCGAATGTCAGATCGCAGGATGTGAGTGTCAGTGCGAGAAAGACTCCGGCAAAACCGGCCAGCACTGTGATCTTTATGCGTTTCATATCTCTTACGCTCAAGATGAATTTCATATCGGGTAACGGGGTTGCGGTGCTTTAGAACGTGAGCGTCGCTCCCAGGGTGAATGTCCTGGGGATCGGAACCGCCCCAAAGTCGAACCCTCGAACTCCCGTATCACGACCACTTATGCCGACCTCCGGGTCGTAACCGGTGTAGTCGTCGATCGACAGCAGGTTGCGACCGGACGCGTTGATACGAACCGATTGGACCAGTCGTGTTGAAGGCGTAAACGTGTAACTGACTGCGATTTCCCGCAGCTTGATGAACGATCCGTCTTCAACGTACTCCTCGATGATGAGGCCGCTGCCGGTTGCGTTCGCTGTACCCTTCTGCACTTCGCCTTTCAACTCGCGACCGTAGTCGTAGCCGCCTTGGTAGTTGTGACGGTCGAAGTTCCTTCGGTTCCAGTTGAAGATGTCGCCACCCTGGACGGCGTCCCACTGCATCCGGAACGACCACTTCTTGTAGCTGACGTTGGTGATCAGCGATCCCGTCCAATCTGGATTCGGATCTCCGACAATCAAACGAAGGAGACTTCCGGATGGCTGACCACTCGCATCCCGCTGAATACCGGAAAGGTTGCCATCCGAGTCCAGGAGGACGTCGTCCCGGCTAAGTCCCAGCGCATCTGCCTCGGCGAAACACGCGCTCTCACTTACCTCACAGGCATCCTGCAGGCTCTGGATCCCGCGTTCCGCTTGCGGCAGTCCGTCCGGTGTTAGCAGCAATTCGCCGTTCGCGTCGCGGGCATACGCTCTCCAGTAGAACACTCCGAGCGGCTGATCCTCGATCGCATACTGCGACGAGAATCCGCCGATCCCGAATCGCGTGCCCTCGGCCAGCTTCGTGACCTCGTTTCGGTTACGGCTGAACAGAAGCGTGAAATCGAGATCGAGATCTCTGCGATCTATCGCCACTGCGCGCACCATTAGCTCGATGCCCTTGTTGGTAAGCTCACCCACGTTCTCAATCCGCGTTGTGGCACCGGTAGAGGGCGACAAAATGCGCTCGAGCAATAGATCGTCAACATCCTGCTTGTAGTAGGTGAACTCGATGCCGAGCCGGTTTTGGAGCAGCGAAATGTCAGCACCCACTTCGATTTCGGCCTGCGTCTCCGGCTTGATGTCAGAGTTTCCGAGGCTGGAAGACGGAATAAGACCTGTCTGTCCGTTGAAAGAG
>JAHHLP010000306.1 GCA_018679295.1 Rhodothermia bacterium | reverse complement strand
GTTCGGTGAAGTCCGTGTAGATCAGGGTTCCGTCGAGTCCAAATCCGAAATGGTACCATTCCTGTTCTCCGACGGGAACCGGCACCGGTGATCCGGAAAAAGACATCGTCTCGAGGTCAAAGGGTTGGATGGCAAGGGCTCCCGCGTCTTGTGAGCCCTCAAGGTTGCGAATGTAGAGAAGATGTCCAGTGGGGAGATAGTGGCCGGCCGCAGCTCGCTCGACAAGTACCTCGTACTTGCCCGTCTCAAGATCAACTCGCGCGAGGTCCCAGTTCCCGTCTGGCGTTGGCGCCGTCACGAGGATTTGACCGGAGGCGCCCAACATGCGGGGAGCGAAGAGTCCGTTGTGTGCCGCTGTAGAGTCGAGGCGAGCCAGCGTATCCTGTTCGCCACCCGAGGCGGAAATGCGCCTCACCGTCTCCCATGCGATGATCAAAGACTCGTCCGATTCCCACGCAGCCGTTTCGAATTTCGACGAGATCATGATGGGCTGTCCATCGGGTACCAGCAGCCTATAGACGCCCGCCGGTGAGTTGTAGAGAAGCCACCTTCCGTTTGGCGAGAAACTCATCCACTCCGGCTCGGCTATAGTACCTGTAAAGCCATGCATGCGCCCGGTTGATGTCTCGTAGATAAACAAGGTCTCCGACTGTGCGGACGTGTCAGTCCCCGCGAAAGCGATATACTCCCCGTCCGGTGAAATGGTAGGATTAGTCGCGTCCCTGATGCCGTGGGTCGGCAGCGACAGATAGCGGACCGGCTTCGGTACCTCGGGAGGCTGTCGAAGGAGGAAGCCCATAGCTGCACCGAATAGGAGGGCAGCGGCGCCAATCGCCACAGGGTGCGCGTACCAGGGCGGTCTTCGTGCCGGCCGGCTCGCGGTCTCTATCGCAGACGGCTGCGCCGGAGTGATCGCCGATCGGCTTCCGGTCGAGATGCGTGATCGAGTCACCGCTGATCCGAGGTCGATCGCTTTCAGGTCCGCCGGCAGTTCATCGATGTGCTGGTAGCGCAGGTCTGGATCCTTAGTCAGCAGCTTCGCCATGATGCCGTCCAGCGCCATCGGAACGCCCGCCCGCAGCGCGGTCAGCGACTCCGGATCCTCGTTGAGAATGCCGTAGACGATCGCCTGCTCGTAATCGCCCGGAAAGGGCATCTGACCAGTGATCATCTCGTAGAGAATCACCCCGGCCGACCAGATATCGCTGCGGCGGTCGACTTCCTCACCCCTCGCCTGCTCAGGACTCATGTAGGCGACCGTGCCTAGCGTCGAGCCCATCTGCGTCAGCTTCGTGGAAGCCGCCGTCTTTGCCAGTCCGAAGTCGAGAATCTTGACGACCCCTTTCGAGGTCAGCATCACGTTGCCGCTCTTGATGTCGCGGTGGACGATGTTGGCTTCGTGGGCGACCTTCAGACCCTCTGCAATCTGCGACGCATAGTTGATCGCATCTTTCAGGGGGAGCGGTCCGCGCTGGATAACCTCGGAGAGCGAATCGCCGTCGATGTACTCCATGGCGATGAAGGGCCGCGACTCGCCGTTCTCTACCGCTGCCTCGTCGATCTCGTAGACATGCGCGATGTTGGCATGGTTTAGGGCGGCCGCGGCGCGGGCCTCACGGTAGAAGCGCGCCCGGTCGTCTTCGGAGACGAGTGCGTGTGGTGGCAGCAGCTTGAGTGCGACGGTCCGGTCGAGCTTGGTGTCCTCTGCTTTATAAACGATACCCATGCCGCCCCGACCGAGTTGGTCGACGACGCGGTAATGGGAGATGATCGTGCCTGGAGTCATTCAGCGGTACTCAGTGTTCGATTGCGGATTGGCGCAGCTCCTATGATCTCGGCGGCACGGATGCGGTTGGAGGGTGAGACTGAAACTGGTCATGGGTTTCTCGGCGCGATGCGTTCTGCTTCGTTCGCCAGGTTGAGGACGAGCCAGATCTTTGAGCCGTCACCCTGCACAGCCGTCTCAGGCATGGTGACGAGCAAACTGCCGTCTGACGCGACGTCAAAATGCAAGTGAGACGTCACATCAAATACGCGTTCTTCGGCTCCCAGAACACGAAACACAGGCTCCGTTGTCACCGCGACCCTGAGAACCTCTCTTGAGTTGCTCCTCGAGAAGTAGATCCAATCGCCGTCCGGAGACCACACCGGCTCAAACCCGTCGCTTGTTATTTCGACTTCTCCCTGACCGTCAATCGACGAAACAAGGATGGCTTGGCCCGCACGGTAAACCACATACCGATCGTCCGGTGATGGGTCCAGACCGAAAACTGACTCTTCGGCACGTGAGATCTGTCGGGCGTCCGCAAGGTCAAGCGGCAGTATATCTCCAAGTGCAATTCGATGCAGCTGAGTGCCTGTTCCGTCACTGTCGTGAGTGAAAAGAAGCTGGGAGCCGTCAGAGGTCACCGCCGGATGGAATACTCCGCTTCCGGATTCCGAGGTGTTTGCGAGCACCAACTCGGCGGGTTCCGTGGCATCGGTCCGCCGGCGCATGATCACCCCTCTCGAAGACTGATCAGGAATGCTTCGGTAATACAAGTAGTCGTCATCCGGCGACCATTCGGCGTACTGATTGTCGCCGCCACGCGTGAACCGGGTCTGCACGCCCGACTCGAGATTTATGAGGTAGATATCCTCACCCTCCGGGTTCTCCGGATTGGCTTCAATGGCGATCAGGCCGCGATTACGCGCGGCTGCGAAGTCGTCGGCTCCGGACGGAGTTCCTGCTATCAAGTTAGAGTTTCCCTCACTCGCAACCCGATAAAGAGGTTCGCTCTCATTGGAGGCGTCTGCTCGCTCCCTATACACAAGATGGCCGCTCTTCGAAACCGCGTACCCATTGATCGTTAGTCGGGCGACGGGAACGGCAGGACCCTCCAGTTCGCCACTCTTCGGGTCGATCGGTACAAGTGCGGCGGCTTGGTTGGTTGATCCCGAGGGGATAGCAAGTGCGTAGCCGTTGTCTAGAACCTCCAGGAAGGTGTACTGCGAAGACACAGCTTCGTACCCGGGTGACTGGGCCGAAAGACGAAAAGTACCGTGAGAGGAATTAGCTGACGACCAGTGAGAGAAGAATACGGTTGTCCCGTCTGCCGCAGGGACCGGAATTCCGAGCCAGTTGATCGTGGAGTCTCCTTGGGAATGCA
This sequence comes from Rhodothermia bacterium, assembly GCA_018679295.1. Classification (GTDB taxonomy): domain Bacteria; phylum Bacteroidota; class Rhodothermia; order Rhodothermales; family JABDKH01; genus JAHHLP01. The sequence goes on along the minus strand of JAHHLP010000306.1, from coordinate 7,318 downwards.
CTATCACATCACCTGATTCCCCCGCAGACGCGATCTCGCTCGCATCGTTGGTGAAGTAGAATCGCCCATCCTGCGCATAGGTACCGAACTTCCAACGAGTTCCTGCTCCCGGGATGTCGGTGAATTCTCCTCCGGATCGAAGAGCGCGGTGAAAGCGTCCGCGGTTTGCGTCATAGACGGTCAACCAACGACCGTCTGGTGAAACACTCACGTAGTCCGCGCCTTCCGATCCTGGCACAGGACTGGATTCCCCTGAGGCTATTGTGTACCGGCGAACGTGAACTGGATCATCGGGACTCGTCTGCGCAAGGTAATACAGCTCGCTGCCGTCAGGACTCCAGCCCGGCTCCAACTGTTGGATTGCGTGGGGCAGGTCGATTTGAAGTCGCATGAGTTCGCCGGCGGGTTCTGAACCGCCCGAGAGCATCCTGCCCGCGAACAAACCGACTGCCAGAAGAACTGCCGCCGCAACGCCCCACGCCCACACGGGAACTTGCTTCTTGGCTGCCGGGGTCGCCAACGTCTGTGTAAACGCACCGCCGGGTTCGGAAGCTGGAGCGATTACCGATCGGCTTCCGGTCGATATGCGTGATCGGGTTACTGTCGATCCCAGGTCGATGGCCTTCAGATCCGCCGGCAGCTCGTCAATGTGCTGGTAGCGCAGACCCGGGTCCTTGGCCAGCAGCTTCGCCATGATGCCGTCGAGGGCCATGGGCACGCCTGCTCTGAGCGCCGTCAGCGACTCAGGGTCCTCGTTGAGGATGCCGTAGACGATCGCCTGCTCGTAGTCGCCCGGGAAGGGCATCTGTCCGGTGATCATCTCATACAGGATGACGCCCGCTGACCAGATATCGCTTCGGCGATCGACCTCTTCGCCTTTGGCCTGCTCGGGACTCATGTAGGCGACCGTGCCGAGCGTCGATCCCATCTGGGTCAGCTTCGTCGAAGCCGCCGTCTTTGCCAGTCCGAAGTCGAGAATCTTGACGACCCCTTTCGAGGTCAGCATCACGTTGCCGCTCTTGATGTCGCGGTGGACGATGTTGGCTTCGTGGGCGACCTTCAGACCCTCCGCGATCTGCGACGCGTAGTTGATCGCATCTTTCAGCGGAAGTGGTCCTTTTTGGATGACCTCCGAAAGGGAATCGCCGTCGATGTACTCCATGGCGATGAAGGGCCGCGACTCACCGTTCTCTACCTCAGCCTCGTCAATCTCGTAGATGTGCGCGATGTTGGCGTGGTTGAGGGCAGCCGCGGCGCGCGCCTCACGGTAGAAGCGGGCGCGGTCGTCTTCGGAGACGAGCGCGTGCGGCGGAAGCAGCTTGAGTGCGACGGTGCGGTCGAGCTTGGTGTCTTCCGCCCTGTATACGATGCCCATGCCGCCGCGGCCAAGCTGGTCGACGATGCGGTAGTGCGAGATGATTGTGCCCTGCTTCACGGGTCAATGCTCCGTTGTAGGATTAGGAATTGTGGCTTCCGACGTCGTGTCCTTCCTCGTCTTCCGTGATGAGTGCTTGAGGGGGTAGAAACTTCAGCGCGACGATACGGTCGAGCTTTGTGTCCTCAGCCTTGTACACTACGCCCACTCCGCCGCGCCCGAGTTGGTCCACGACGCGGTAGTCCGAGATTTGCTTGCCGATCATTGGGGCTGCTTCCGGTAGAATCTTTCGTAGATACCCTAATGGGCGGCTAGAATCAAGGCGCCACTAGAAACGGCGACCAGGATAACGTAAAATCCGGCATGGACAGTTTTTGTCAAAATGACGACGAGACGAGATTTTTTGTGGTCAGCGCCGTCTACGATCGCGGGCGCACGGTCATGGCAGTCCGGTCAGCTTTCGTAGCATTTGGGTGCGAAGCTTCATCAAAGGACGGCTTCCCGATCTCCGGGCACTTACTTCGGCAACCAGTTTTAGAGACTATCATGAGCTTCGACTATCGCGCTTTGGCTGTTCCGCTTTTCATCTCTTTGCTCTTAATTGCCGGCTGCAGCAAGCCTCCCGGTTCAGGCAGCATCGACGGCATCGAGCTTGGTCTGCGGACCGAATTGCATCTGGAGGATCTCCAGCGCGCGCCGGGTCCGGATGAGTCAGTGATCGAAAGTGCCCGTCTCCTTTTTGACTCTCCACCGGGCAGCCTCGACAGCGTTCGGGTCTACTCTGCCAGTGCCGAGGTGGACGAGGACGAGGGTGCTATCGCGCTAGAGATATGGCTGATGCCGCCTGGAGCGAATTTGAACGGATACCTTGCGCTGGCGATCGACGAGGATGGTGCCGTGCGGCGTTCGCGGATTTGGGGGACTCCGGAAATCGACGCGGATCCGGAAGCCGCGTGGGAGAATTACTGGAGGCAGTATGAGTACGAGGCCTCGCGCAGCGTCATCCCGCCCAAGCGAGCGTTGCCGAGATCGGAGGTTGATTCGCTGTGGGCTGTGCTGCGTGCTGATACCTCGGCATCTTCGGCGACGACGCGCATGATGTACAAACATCGGCTGGACATGTACGACAACAGCTTCCTACTCCGGCGTACAATGGCGATGGCGGGCGGCGAGGATGTCGTGCCGCCCGAGTGGTTAGCAGAAGGAGTTGAGATGTACTCGCGGCTTGAAGAGGTTGGCGAGCGCCTCAAACCCATCATTGGAGACAGTGCTTCCATCAAGTACGTGGCGGTCGCTGAGGAGGGGGGCGAGATCCTGTCGCTTGCCGTCGAGGACGCGGAGGCAGGTCAGGGTGACCAGCTCCGTGATCGCATCCTGACGTTCCGGCGTCGGACGTGCGGAGCCTGCCACGGAATGAAGAGCCACGACGCCGGTCCGGGCGGACTTAAGGATGCAGTGATGGCTCGGTTGGACGAACTTGGTGTGCGGCGCGACCTGTATTCGGTTGGAAAAGACGTGTGGGGTGTGCCGGGAGAGCACGAGCGATCGCAGTCAATCGCAGATGCCGTCAAGGCGGTGTTGTTGATGGCGGGGGCGGGGTAGGAACTGACTCAAACGGCGAAACCCTGACCCGAGAGTCCTACCGACTGGTCAAAAGAAGCCACTTTACTACGGAGCAATGAACTGACCCTCATGCTCACGCAGGATTTCTTCGACACATTCCGCAAAGGAGTTCGCTGAATTTCCCCCAAGCACGGTATGATGATCGTGACCGAAATCAACGATCCGAACACCGCGCTCAGCAACCATTTCCCATCGCCTGATGCGGCTATCAAGGTCCTCGCGGTCTCTCCATTCCCTGGTCAGAATGAAGGACAGCTCAATATCTGATTTCACGGGTGCGTAGCGCTGAGAAGCCGTTCTCCCAGCGCGAACGGCTTGTCGTCCTCGTTCACCAAGTTCCTTGTAGTGGCGCCGTCGCTTGACGGCGGCAGCAGCTTTGCGCATTCGTTTTCTTGCGTGTCCTGTCACGTACCCGATAATTCGATCTGCGTCGATCCTGCCATTCCGCAGACGCCCCAGGATCCCATTGTTGTCCGGATCTCCGTACCGACGCTCCGGATAAATCCACCCCGGATCAACAACGATGACGGCTCCCACCGCATGCCCCTTCTCGAGCAACTGTCTTGCCACTTCGTACGGTAGGGCCCCGGCGCATTTGAAGAGAATATGGTAAGGACCGCTTGGCTGTTTCGCCGTCATAGCATGGATTGCATTCTCAGCCATTTCCTCATACGTCTCAAGGCGCTCACCTTCGGTGTCGAAGTGAAACCCGCGCACGTTCAGAATGGCACGCCTGCCGGAGTACCTCCGCGCAAAATCAGCGAACATGATGGGCGGTTGCAGCGTGAAAAGGGCTGGCAAGTGAGGATCGCCAGACTTCAGTTCGACGAGGTTGGCAAACGAATCTAGCCGTCCCTTGAGAAGCTCGGACGCGTACAGCCGAATCGTGGGATACCGTGCAATAGAGATCGGCGTTGCCGCGATCCCAAACTCGTTCTCGACAGCCCGGGCTAGCCGAACCGCCTGTAGCGAGGTTCCTCCGAGATCAAAGAAGTTCGCTTTCGTTGATATCGTTCTCAGGCGTAACGTTTTTTCCCACAGATGAGCGAGTCGACTTTCGATCTCGTTAGCCGGGGATACCATCGTTGACGGTTGCTCGTTCGAGTCGCTTTCGGCAAAATTAGTCACTTTGGGTCGTGCCGCGCGCTCACGCCTGGCAAAGCGCCCCAAATCGGCATTTCCTCCGACCAGGTATTCAATGTGGTTGAGGAACCGCTGAAGGATTTGATCGGCCTCGCTCGGAGAGATGCTTCCGCAGTCAAATTGACACTCCACTTCACGTGATGCGGGCGCGGTCGTGATCGTCAACGGAATGACGGTGACTATGTCACCTGACCTGGAAACCACCTCAAAGTCGTTGGTGCCGAACGACGACACTGGGAAATTCTGAACCGCAACCACCGTGTCAAATGGTTGCCCCGCCATGTCATGGCTGATACAGTTCGTAATGTCGGATATCGGTAGATAGGAATAGGAAGATGCCGACTGGAACTCCCTCTGGATGCTTCTGAGCCAGTCACCGACTGGCATGGCAGCAACCGATATCTTGAACGGAATCGTTGACGAGAGAAGCCCGACGGTGTTCTCTGCTTCAGGAATCCCGGAGTGCCTACCGGACACCGCGACACCAAACACGGCAACGTTGCCGCCAGACTCGATCAGAGTAAGCGCCCACGCCGCGAGTATTATCGTTCCGACGGTCACCTGATTCTCATCGGCGTAGGTCCGTGTACGGTTGTGGAGGTCCTCTGGAATTGCGCGACTGGCTCTAGCAAGTCTAATGGCGCCGCGGACTCGTGTTAGGCTTGCCAGATTCGGTATCCTAACGGCATCCTCGACGCCATCGAGGTGTCTTGACCAGAATTCTCTAGCCGCGTCGGCATCAGTAGTCTTCAGCCACTTGACGTAGCTCCCGAAGGATGATCGCAGCAGCATCGGGCCTCCTCCGTTGGAGAGTGCGTCGTATGCAGAAAAGAGATCCCTAATTATGATAAAGGTCGACCATCCGTCGGCAACAAGATGATGCGTGCTAATCACAAGTCGATGCTCGAGATCACTAGCACATACCAACGTCAGTCGTGCCAGCGGCGGTATTCCCAGATCAAAACCTTTCGACCGATCGCTTTCCAGCAGGTCCTCGATGCGAACTCCTTCCGTAGCCTCGACGACAGTCAGTGCCGGGTTGCTCAAACTCCTCACGACCTGTACGGGCTCATCGACCTCTTCCCAGTGTATTGATGTTCGAAGTGCCGCATGTGCTTCAACAACCTTCATCCATGCTTCTCGAAGTAACCGGTGGTCGACCTTTCCTCTTATCTCAAGGACGACCTGTGCGAATCCGGGATCATCGTCGTGGCGGCCGATGCAGCGGAGCAACAGGGCTTCCTGCGTAGAGGTAAGCGGAAATATTCCCTCTATCGGGCTCTTCATTCCTTCCCTCCTGGAAACTGCGAACTGCGAGAACCGAGGTTTGACAGCAGCTGGTCCAATTGATCCTGATTGAGGTCAACTTCTGGAAAGTCGGATGGAGAGTAGTCCGAGTCTTCTGATTCAATGCAATGATTGACAAGGCTAATCACCGAGGCTTGGAAATCGAAGGCTATAGCCTCAATGGTTTCTCGTAGGTGATGTCGGCGCGAGTATTGGAAGTCTGCATTCATGTGCCCCTTGCGAACGTACACGTTCACCTCGAGCAGGGGCGCTCGACGAAACGAGCTCCTTCTCGTGGTTCCTAGAGGAAAATCAGGGTCTCGCCTCACTGACGACATGCCATCCATCTCCGGAAGGTTGCCGAGGTAGTTGAACAAGACGTCAGGCGGTGTTTTCCCAACGTCGACCGGAGTCATGTATCTGAGAACGCCGTATGAAATGCCGTTGAGAGGCGTGCCGCGAAACGACTCTTTGACAACTCTCAGCAAGTCGGCAGAAGTATCACAACCCCCAAGGTCAACGGTAAGCGGGTAGTATGATGTGAACCACCCGACCGTTCTCTTTATGTCAGTCTCTTCCAGTTCGATGTCTCGGCCGTGTCGTTCGATTCCGACGGTGCATCGATTGCGTTTCGATCGCCTCTGAAGTGTCTGCAGCAGAGCCGCGAGAACTACCTCGTGGGGGCGAGCCGTGTGATGCTCGCGAAGTTCGCGTGTCAAAGCCTCCGTTACCGATGGGTCCAATGAAACTGAGACCGACATCACGTCAGCTTCGAGCGGCGGGTCGTCGGCCCGCAAGTCAGTTGGAAGCGACGAGGTGCAGATTTCTGACTGATGCTTCCAGTAGTCGATGTGCTCACCAGCCACATCGGAGCGACCAAAAGCGGCCAGACTATCGGCCCACGAAAGGACTGAATCTGTTCTTGCCGGTAGGTCCAGCTCTCGTCCTGAAATCGTCTGCGATAACAGAGCGTCAATATCCTCGACGAGGATTGACCAGGAGAAGGCGTCGACCAAGAGGTGATGCGCCACGAAGAACAGCACACGTTCATCTGGATCACCGAGATCAAATACTGCCGCACGCACTCCGGTAGTCAGATGTGGCTGGATCTCGGCATGGAGCCGATCGACTTCCTCTACGATCTTCTCGCGAAGTGCTTGTCCGGTCAATGCGGAGAAATCAAACACTCCAAGTGATAAATTCAGACTCTTATCGACATACTGGTACCATTCGTTAGCTTCGTTTCGCGCAAAGCGCGTGCGAAGTCCCTCGTGATGCTCCAATAGTCGAGTAACTGCTACACTGATATCTTCGTGAGTCAGTGCCCGACTAATCCGGAAAGCCATGGCTTGATTCCATTGCCCCGGGTCGTTGCCAGCCAGTTCAAAAAACCAGCTTTGAATGGGCGTGAGGGGTGCCGTTCCCGACGTGCGTGCCGGGCGAGAATCGTCATTCTTTGCTTCCTTCGCAGCCCGACTAGCCAAGGCCCTGATTGTCGGCCACTCCAGGAGATCGCCGGGTGCTATTGTGATGCCTGCCTGGCGGGCGCGAGATGTGATCCGAATGCTCTGTATTGAATCGCCACCCAATTCAAAGAAATTGTCGGTAGTACGTACCGGCTTGACTTCCAGTACCTCTTCCCAAATCGCCACCAGGAGTTGTTCGGTTTCGTTAGCCGCCTCGTCGGCCGCTTGGGAAGGCGGGGTGTGCGAACAATCGGAGTCGCGCTCGCGCGACAGTTGAGTTAGTCGAAGCTTATCCAACTTGCCATTTGGAAGCCTCGGAATCTCGTTTATGAAGCAATAATCCGAAGGTCTCAGATGCGGTGGAAGATGCCGGTTGGCGAGTTCCTGCAACTCAAGCTGTAGCGACTTGACATCCGCATCAGGG
>JAHHLP010000532.1 GCA_018679295.1 Rhodothermia bacterium | reverse complement strand
CCTCTACGCGCCACCGCAGAGCCTCTTCCGCATCCTGCCCTTGGCTTTCGTTCTCAATTCTCGCTCTCCAGTCCGCTTCCGTCGTGGCAGGGAAAAGAGTGTCGTCGATTAGGCTCATGGGTGATCTCTAGGGTTGGTCCTGCGCCATCGAAGGTCCAAGGTGCGTCGAGATGTCCTTGCCGCTAACATCGTGAAGTAAATGATACCGGGATACGATGGCATACGCCGCAACTCCAAAAGCTACTGCTGCATTGAGACTGTGTTTGTCTCCGAACTGAGGTAGCTCCACGGCGACGTCGCACAGTGCAAGAGCTTCGTCGGACACGCCCCGTACTTCGCTCCCAACGACGAGACACATTGGAAAATCCGACACCGTAAGTCTTTGAATTGGCGTTGGCGAGTCTGTAATTTCCAATGCGGCAATCCGATACCCTGACTGCTTAAAGCCACGTATTACGTCGGCGGCGGAGTGCGACTGTTCCCATTCGACCGAATCCTGAGAACCAAGCGCGGTTTTGTGCACGCTTTTGTGGTCGGGCGTCGGCGTGATTCCGCAAACAATAATTTTCTCGAGAGCTGCTGCATCCGAGGTCCGCAAGATAGATCCCACATTGTAGGCCGATCTGATGTTTTCGAGTACCGCGACTATCGGATGTTTTGTATTTCCCCGATAACAACTCCACCGCTCCTCGATTTCGTCTTGTCTTAGCTTTCGCACTAACGCCCCTTCATAACTTTGATTGACAAGCTGTTCACCCATTTCACGTAATCAACTATCGCTACCCATGGCAGGTGCGCTTCGATCGCTTCTCTTTTCGACTGTCTTTCTGGTATTCGCCGGTGGTTGCGCCACCCTGCAAGAAATCGCAAATCTCCGCAACGTCCAATTTAATATCGACGCGCTCTCCGGGCTTGAGGTGGCCGGAATTGACGTCATGCGCGTGAAGAGCTACGAGGATCTCAGGGCCGTGGACGTGGTGCGTGTCGGTGCAGCCGTCAGCCGCAACGAACTGCCTGTCGAGTTCGTGCTGGACATTCAAGCGGAGAATCCGCAGGAGAATGGCGTCCAGGCGAGAATGGTAAGAATGGATTGGACCCTGCTTCTGGAAGACGTCGAGACGATTTCCGGAGTATTTGATGACGAAGTGGTGATCCCTGCCGGGGACACGCGCCTCTTTCCGATCGCCGTTCGGCTGGACCTGATCCAGTTTTTCGATCGAAATGCGCCCGATCTCGTCGAATTGGCGTTGTCGTTGGCGGGCGAGAACGGCGAGGCCAAAAATGTGAAGCTTCGCGCGACTCCTACGATCAGCACGGCCGTCGGACAGATTCGATATCCCGAGCCGATAACTATTCTTAGTTCGACGATAGGGGGTTAGCGCTGCACGCCCAATTCACATGATGAGCGAGATCGTTTTCATTGCGTAACGCCCGTATTTTCGGTACTTTAACAAACTGCCGTTTTTTGGATAGCTGAATTGATTATTGCGATCGACGGCCCTGCAGGGTCCGGCAAGAGCTCTACCGCGCGCAGGATTGCGAGGCGGCTTGATGGTTTTTACCTAGACACCGGCGCGATGTACCGCGCAGTCGGCGTTGCCTTGAAGGATTCCGAGTACGGGCCCGATGCGGTCGAGAAGATGGTCAACGATCTAATTCTCGACGTGGAGCTAGACGCGGCGGGCACGAGAATCCTTGTCAACGGTGCGGATGTAACTGAGATCATCCGTAGTTCTGAGGCATCAAAGCTTGCGAGCAGCGTCAGCAAGTTGCAGGCGGTTCGAAGCAAGCTGGTGTCAGAGCAGCGCCGTCTCGGCCGGAAGCTTTCAGAAGCGGGCCGTTTCGTAGTCGTGGAGGGAAGAGACATTGGAACCGTCGTATTCCCGGATGCCGAAGTGAAGTTCTTCATGGACGCCGACCCGCGGGTGCGGGCTCAGCGACGACATCGTGAAATGGAAGAGGCGGGTGCAGACAGCGATCTCGCGCAGGTACTGTCTGAGATTGAGGCGCGAGACAAGGAAGACCGCGAACGGGAACACTCGCCATTGCGAAAAGCAGACGACGCCATTGCTGTCGATACGACGCGACTCACTCCTGAGGAGCAAGTCGATATCATGGTGGGCGTGATCGCAGAAACAATCCAGCGTTCAGAAAACGACTGACACACTCTAGTAAGTCCTGGGACAGCGGTGCGAGGACCCGCCGTTACCGGGGATGTAAAACCAAACCTGAATAGGGCAGCTGCGCAAACCTCGCCGAGCCGATGCCCAGTACAAACACAAACATGGCCGACGACCAGCAGAAACCAAACTCCACTGCAGACACAACCGACTCGACCGACACGCTCACTGAAGTTGAAGACGTACCGGCAGTAGAACCCAAGGCGGCAGACTCCGCCGAATCAGCAGCCCCGGCTGACGAATCATCCGCTGATTCTCCGAAGGTGCAAGACAAGAAGGAGGATCCAAAAGCGACCGGCGCCGATGACTCCACCGAAGTCCCGGGCGAGTCAAGCTCTGACCCTGCAAGACCCCAAACTGCAGAGCAGATCCTGGAGGACGCGAAGCAGGACAGCCCGAAACCTGACGCCGATCGAACCACCGACGAAGGCACCACAGGCATTGCCGTGGGCTACACCGGTGAGATCGTCGGCGATGTCATCAAGCTCGAGGACCTCGAAGCCGCGCCAGACATGGGGGCGGAGCAGACGGTTAACTACGACGAGCTTCGCGAGTTGGTGGAAAAGACCTTGACCAACGTTTCTGCCCATGAGATCGTCAAGGGGCGAGTCGTGAGCATCGGCGAGAAAGACGTGGTCGTTGACATTGGCTTCAAGAGCGACGGCATCATCCCCAAGTCCGAGTGGACTCGCGAGCTTAATCCCGGCGACGAAGTGGAAGTCTACCTCGAACGGATCGAGGACTACCATGGCCAGCTCGTACTCTCAAAAACCAAGGCCGACAAGGTCAAGCGCTGGCAGCGCATCGAAGACGCATTCGAGAATGAGGAAGTCCTGGAGGGCACCATCGTACGCCGGATCAAGGGCGGCATGATCGTGGAACTGTTTGACGGTATCGAGGCCTTTCTACCAGGATCTCAAATCGACGTGCGCCCAGTAAGAGATTTCGACGCCTACCTCGAAAAGAGGATGGAGTTCAAGATCGTCAAGCTCAACCCGGCAAACGAGAACATCGTTGTCTCCCACAAGGCTCTTATCGAAAAAGATCTTGAGGCGCAGCGCGACAAGATTCTCTCCACAATGGAAGCGGGTCAAATCCTTGAAGGTGTTGTCAAGAACATCACCGACTTCGGCGTCTTCATTGACCTCGGAGGAGTCGATGGCCTCTTGCACATCACGGATCTTTCCTGGGGACGAGTCTCTCATCCGTCCGAGCTTGTAGGCCTCGACGAGAAGATGAACGTAGTCGTCTTGGACTACGACAAAGAAAGGCAGCGGATCTCACTCGGACTGAAGCAGCTTCAGCCGCACCCTTGGGATAATATCGGTGAACGGTTCAAAGAAGGCGACGTCGTGGAAGGAAAGGTGGTTTCGATTACCGACTACGGTGCTTTCGTCGAACTGGAGAAAGGTATTGAAGGTCTTGTCCACATCTCGGAGATGAGCTGGACGGAGCACATCAAGCATCCCAGCCAGTCCGTGTCTCTCGGCCAGATGGTGCCGGTCAAGATTCTTAACATCGACAACGAGGGCAAGAAGATCTCCCTCGGAATGAAGCAGCTCGAACCGGATCCGTGGGAGAACATCGCCGAGCGATACCCGCCAGGTACCGTTCTGCGCGGCAGCGTACGAAATATCACGTCCTTTGGCGTCTTTGTCGAGATCGAGCCTGGGATCGACGGCTTGGTTCACATAAGCGATCTTTCCTGGACGAAGAAAGTGCGCCACCCCAGTGAGCTTGTAAAGAAGGGGCAGGAACTCGACGTAGTCGTCCTGAACATTGACTCGGACGAGCGGCGCATTTCACTTGGCCACAAGCAAGTGGAGACGAATCCCTGGAATCAGTTCGCTGAGGTGTACGCCCAGGGAACGAGCACCGAGGGTACCGTCGTACGGGTGGAAGACAAAGGCATCATCGTGAATCTGCCGATGGATGTGGAAGCATTCCTGCCCGCGTCGGAACTGAAAGCTGGAACCGAGTCGCTCAGCACTTACGCCGAAGGGGATCAGCTCAGTGACCTGACCGTCCTTCGCTGCGATCCGGGGCAAAAGGAGATCCTGCTCAGCGAGGTCGCGACCGAGCGCGAAGCAAAACGTGCCGCTCAGCACGAAGAGAAGAAGAAGGAGAGATCCGAGCGTCAGCAGGAGCGAGAAGCCGTTCAGTCCTTTAAGAAGAAGGCGACGAAGTCGGGACCGACCACGCTGGGGGAACTGAGTGGCCTAGAGTCACTCAAAGCGAAATTGGAAGATGCGGAAAAGGCGGACGATGCGTCCGCCAAGACTGAAGAGAGCGAGGAGGCAATGGAAGAAGCGGAGGTCTCGGAGCCATCTGCCAAAGCGGAAGCGAACGTGGAGGCGATGGAAGAAGTGGAGGTCTCGGAGCCATCTGCCAAAGCGGAAGCGAGCGTGGAGGCAGCGGAAGAAGAGGTCTCGGAATCATCCGCCACCGATCCATCAAGCGATTCCGAGTCCGACGAGCCGCAGGCCAAAGACGCCGAGGCATCGGAATCGACAGCGGACTCTGACGAGGACACGGTTGCTGAGGCGACTGCTGTAGTTGACAAGGAGGAAGCTGAATCAGAAGCGGCTACGACCGCCAAGAAGAAGTCAGCCCGCAAATCGTCGAAGTCCTCCAAGGACGAATAATCCCGGTCCACCCAGTTATCTAACCTGAAGCCAATCGGGCCCGGTGACTCATGTTGTCGGGCCCGTCCCTTCACCCATGTCCGCGATTGCAATAAAGCTCGGTCTTGTCGCCGGCGGTGGTGCTATTGGCGCGCTCCTCCGGTATAGCTTAACCGCCGCGTCAAGTGAGTTCGCTCAATCGGGAATTCCGTGGGCGACACTTGCCGCAAACCTGATCGGATCACTGTTGATCGGGCTTCTGTGGGCGTTCGCCGAAGAATACTCCATGCACCGCTACTTCGTACCGTTCGTGTTTGTCGGAGTTCTCGGCTCATTTACGACGTTCTCGACCTACGCGTTGGAGGGATTTACACTTCTGCTGGGTGGACAACAGGCTCTCGGAATGCTCTACATGATCGGCAGCAATCTTGGTGCATTGCTGCTCGTTCTCCTCGGCTACGCCGCGTCCCGTTCAATCATCCATTCTTTGCAGGCCTAGACCAGCGGGCCTGACGATACATGCCTTCCAAACAGCTCGAGGCCGTACTCGAAGCGTGTAGACGATGGTCCGATCCCGCCCATCCTCCAAGGGAGGAGGCAACGGAGGCGTCGCTCTCGTGCAGGAACCGCTTCACAGCCGAAGCGGTCGTGTTCGCGGTGAATCAACAGGTTTCGACCGTTGACGAGGAGTCCCTCGACCGCTGGATAGGTGGCGCCGCTGTCGCAGAACGTCGCATTGTCGGCGTATTCAACCCGGGCAATATTCCGTTTGCCGGTTTTCAGGATCTGCTGGCCGTACTCTTGACGGGCCACGAGTACCTTGGCAAGGTTTCATCCAGATCACCATATCTCCTGCCCGCCTTTGTGCGGGATTTGAAACTTGACTATCCGGATGCGCCGGTCGCATTTGCAGAAAAGGAAGAAGTGATCGAGCGCAGTGAGGCGCTCATAGTAACAGGAACGGACGAGACGGCTGAGACTGTCGCTCGATTGGCGCGCGAGCACGGGCTGACTCCCGAAAACATCCTGGCGCGCGGCCACCGCTACTCTTGCGCGGTAGTTGGTCGCGACGAATCGTACGACCTGCTTGAGCGCCTTGCCGAGGACTCTCTTCTTCATGAAGGGTCCGGTTGTCGCACGCCTGCGGTAATTTGGGCGCCGGCCGGCTCCTCACCCGACGGCTTTATTGACGCACTCGCAAACTTCCGAGGGGTGTTCCCCGCGCATCCCGATACTCGCGGTGCCCTCAAAATGCAGATCGCCTTTCACAAAGCGCTCGAAACCCCAATGGCCTACGCGGACGATGACTCCTTCCTAGTTACCCGGGGAGAACCGAATCCACAACCGCCTGGACATATACGTTGGGCCGAGTATGCGGATCTTGACGAGGTACGGTCATGGATGGATGCGAACCGCGACGCGCTTCAACTCGCATGTATCACGGCCCGTGTGAGAGGCAAATTCGAGCATCCACCAATTCCTGTGGGCGACGTCGGACATGCCCAGCGGCCTGCTCTTGGATGGCATCAGGACGGGAGGGACGTGGCCGCGTTTCTTCTATCACTTCGCTGACAGCGGCAATTACGTCAGCTGTGCCGTTAGTAGCTCCTCGATCGCCGGCAAGAGGCCATCCCAGTCCGCATCCGGGCTCTTTGTGATAGTCAGAAATTGCGGCAAAATAAATACGTTAGCCACTCCGTCGATACTGCAAAGACGGCCTGCCAGCTCATTGTCTGCGGCTTCTTCGATAGACGAAGCCGTAATCATGCCAGACTCGACAAATTGGGTATCGCGCGCTTCAAACTTGAGGCTGTCCGGATTGGGCGTCGATCGGATATCGTAAGGTGGCATGATTTTCGGTATTATTGGCTTGCAGGCAACGATCTCGTTATTCGGCAGTAAAAATAGCCGTTGCAGACTGTTTAAGGGAAGAAATTAACGCGCGAACTGGATACAAGATGAGTCCTACTGGCCTAGACCAATCGCCAAAGAGAACGACCGCGCCGGACGATGGCATAGGTGAGAACGGCGGGAAGATTCAACGCCTTTCACGTCAGACCCGTAGCCTGGTTGACGACGTCAAATCCTGGGTCGAGTTGAAGATGACACTCACCCAGATGGAGATTGAGGAGAAGGTCGACGAGAAGGTGAACGAGGCCGTCAACGGGGCGGTCATCGCCGCGATGTTTTTCATGGCGGCTCTTTTTGGACTCACGGCAGGGGCGCTCGGACTGGGGCATTGGCTGGGACACCCGGCATGGGGCTTCCTGATCGTCATGGCTCTGATGCTTATCGGCGCCCTTATCCTACGTGCCGCGAAGCCAAAGATTGTCGCCATCAATACGCCTCAACTCCCGATATCAAGCGGTTCGTCCGATGAGTGATTCGCAGGCCGCAAAAGAATCCACAACGTCGCTCGCATCAAAAGTGAATCAAGGAGCGAACGGCCGTGAGGCTCCTTCTTACGACTCTCGGGTATCTTCTCCCGGAACGCCGTCGAAGGAAGAACTTCAGGCAAAACTTGAGCTTGCCAGCAGCGCGATTTCCGACAGGTTGCAGTCGATTCAGGATGAACTTGGCGGAACCACAAAGACATTGCAGCGCTTCTTCGGAAGTCCGCTGATTGGAGTGCTCGCGGCGCTCGGCGCGGGACTGGTGGTAGGACGCATGTTCTCGGGCTCCGGATCGCGATCCCGGTCCAGCGATCCTGATGCTTTGGCCGACCTGTTGGCCCGTGAGGTTCACGACGCGCTTGACCACGGAGAGCCTCCGGAGGAAGCGATTCACAAGGTCATCGACACCCTCGGCCTCGTAATCGATGGTTCCGGAGGACAGCCTTCGGGATCGGCACTGAAGTGGATCGCGGGAATAGCGGCCCGCTCACTGCTCACCCACGGGTTGAAGGCATTCTCGGGACCGAGCACGGAACCTTCCGTTGGCGAGGGCAGTGCCGCAGACGCTTCCGACCTGGCAGACCTCTAGCCGCTTGATAGCGTGGGAATTAGACGTTAAAACCGGTGATGACTGCGCATTTAAGACACCCCGATTGTAGTCTCTGATTTCATCGCGTTCCACCCGCCCCTGCAACGAGCCCAAGTGGTTCAGACCTGATCAAGCGCATGCGACTCGCACTTTTTGGCCCGCCGGGTGTGGGCAAAGGCACACAGGCAAAGCTCCTTGTCCATCGCCTCAAGCTCAAACACATCTCAACTGGCGACCTGATCAGGTCGGCCATTAAACTGAATACCTCAGTCGGGAAGGAAGCGAGATCCTTCGTCCGCGCAGGCGAGCTGGTACCGGGTCCCATCGTCCGGAAACTCGCCGAGGACGCCATGACAGAGTGTGGAATCGACTACTTCATTCTTGACGGATATCCTCGGACAATCGAGCAGGCCGATTGGACCACTGAGTTCCTCGATGGCCACAATGCGCCGCTGGAAGCCGTACTCAGTATTTCTGTCTCGGACGAAGTGATCGTATCACGCCTTTCCAAGCGTCGTATCAATCGAGAAACGGGAGAGATCTATCACCTCGACTTCAATCCACCGCCGAACTCCGTCCCGCCAGACAGCCTTGTCCAGCGGAAGGACGATCGCCCCGAGGCCATTCGACAGCGTCTGCAAGTCTACCGTAATCAGACTTTTCCCGTGGAAGACTATTTCGAACGCCAGGGAATACTGCATCGCATTGACGGATTGGGCGACATCGAGGTCGTATATGGTCGACTAATGTCGGTAATCGTCAGCCATGTGAAATCGTTCGGCAAGAGTCGGCAGTTGCAGGACTAGGCAGGTGGCGGCGGATATGGCGCAGGATGCAAGAGCGACAGCATCGCCGATAGCTGATATCAAGGCGGAGATCGACGACGCTTTGTCGAAACTGATCACTTCGACGGAGCCGCCCGAGTTGTACGAGCCGCTGCGTCATGTCCTCTCCAGTGGCGGCAAGCGACTGCGCCCAGCACTTGTCCTGTTGACCGCGCAGGCATTTGGCGCTGAACGATCGGCTGCGATGCCGGCAGCGCTTGCCGTGGAGGTCTTCCACAACTTCACGCTCGTCCATGACGACATCATGGACAACGCGCCGGAGCGGCGAGGCCGGCCAACAATACAAACGAAATGGGATGATGGAACCGCGATTCTTACGGGCGACTACTTGCTGTCTCTATCATACTCGCTGATCGCCCAATGCCGAACTGACGTCCTGCCGCTCTTGCTTACCATCTATCACGAAATGGTCTCGCGATTGTGTGAGGGACAGGTGCTCGACGCCGTCTTCGAGAACCGCAGGTCTGTGTCGACTACGGACTACCTCCAGATGATAGATTTCAAAACGGGAGCACTTCTCTCGGCCTGCATGAAGATGGGTGGCCTTATCGGAAATGCTGATTCCGGAACGGTTGATCTTTTGGGGTCAATTGGTATCGACATCGGCCGGGCCTTTCAGATAAAGGACGATCTCCTCGATCTTACGGCGGAGGATCATCGGTGGGGCAAGAAGCGGGGTGGTGACCTTATCCAGGGCAAGAAGACTTTCTTGCTTACTCGTGCCATGGAATCTGACGACCCGGCGCTACGGAAATGGTTTTCGCGCGTTAGCGCAGGAGACGGACTGGCTGAAGCCGAATTGGACGACGCCGAGGATCGCCTTCTATCCGCTGGTATCATTTCTGATGCGATCTCCCGCATAGAGATGTACTCTGGAAAGGCATCTTCAAGCATCGAGACCCTGCCACAAAACGAATTCACCGCCAGCCTACAAGGTCTGGTGCGTATGCTGCGCGACAGACTACACTAGAGGCCTGCGAGAATATCGCAGCCGTTCATAACTTGCTGCCCAAGCCGATATATTCGACATCGGTCAGCAAGGATCTTTTAATACGTCCGGTATGCTTGTCAAGGAAGTAACGGTGACCAACAGAGCGGGAATACACACCCGTCCTGCCTCCATGATTGTCAGGGAGGCATCGAGGTTTAACTGCGACTTCTTCATACAGAAGGACGGTTATGAGATCAACGGCAAGAGTATCATAGGAGTCATGACGCTTGCGGCGGAACAGGGGGCTACCTTGTCGCTGGTCTTTGATGGCGATGATGAAGCCGATGCGGCTGAAGCCATCTCCGACCTTTTCGAAAGCGGATTTGGAGAGGTGAAATAGACCCGCCTACGTCGACTTCGACACATTGTAACGCCCGGTTTTCGATCCATCGATTTTGAGAAACGAGAACTCAGATACGCGGGAACTGAACACCATTCTTGAAGGCATTGGTGTATCACCCGGAATCGCCATAGGGCCCGCGTACATCTACACCAGGCGGTCGCACGATATCGAGGACGACCGTATTGACGAGAGCCTGGTAGACAGCGAACTTCAGCGGCTTGATGAAGCCGTGGCGCGTTCCGAACGTGACCTAAAGAAGATCGCGAGCGTAGCAAAGGAGAAGCTG
The DNA here is from genome assembly GCA_018679295.1 of Rhodothermia bacterium. GTDB lineage: Bacteria > Bacteroidota > Rhodothermia > Rhodothermales > JABDKH01 > JAHHLP01. The sequence goes on along the minus strand of JAHHLP010000532.1, from coordinate 1,642 downwards.
GGGGAGCCTAGCGCGGATATTTTTCACGCTCAGCTGGACATGCTGCGCGATGAGGAAGTACTGTCGGCCATATCCAAGTGTGTCCGCCGAGATCAGTGCAACGCGGCATACGCGGTCTGGTACGTGCTGGAGGACTATCGTAAGCGACTGCTCGCGAGCGACAGCGAATACTTCCAGGAGCGTGCGAGTGACATCGCGGACATCGCCGACCGCATCATCCGGCACCTCAGGCGCGAGAAGTTCTTCTCGAAGATCCATCGCGAGTCGATCGTTTTTGCGGAGAACTTGTCGGCTGCAGACATCGTCCTGTTTTCTCGCCGCGGTATTCTGGGCTGCGTAACCGACTTCGGTGGTGCCACGTCCCACGTTTCGATAATGGCTCGCGCACTGGGCCTTCCCGCAGTAGTTTCAACGCACGGTGCCACAGACAAGGTGCGCGAAGGAGATCATGTCATTTTGGACGGCCTGAAAGGCAAGGTCTTCGTCAATCCGGATCAAGCTACCATTGACAAGTACCTCGATCGGCGGGCGCGGTACGAACGCCTCGTTCTGGAGCAACGCCAGCTTACGCATCTACCAGCCGAAACGGTTGACGGGCAGCGCATTTCGCTCGCGGCCAATCTGGAGTTCAGGACTGAGGTTCCGCAAGTGCAGGAGTTCGGCGCCGACGGGATCGGACTTTTTCGAACAGAAGTCCTCTTTCTAATGGAAGGTCGGCTTCAGGTATCCGAGGAAGAGCAGTTCGAGGAGTACAAAAGCATCGTTGAGTCGGTGGAGTCAGGCATCACCACCTTCCGGGTGCTTGATCTTGGTGGCGACAAGATGCTGCCCGTTGCGCATCGAGAACACAATCCGTTTCTCGGCTGGCGTGGCGTCCGAATTCTACTCGACAAGCCAGAGCTGCTGCGTCCGCAACTCAGAGCGCTACTGAGGGCGAGTTCGTTCGGGCAGATCCGAATACTTGTACCCATGATCAGTGACCTGAAGGAAATCAGAGACTTTAAGGCCGTACTTGGCAGTGTGATGGAGGAGATGGACGAAGAGGGCATTCCCTTTGATCGCGATATCAAGCTCGGAGCAATGGTTGAGGTTCCTTCCGTCGCGATCATGGCTGACGCCTTTGCCGCAGAGGTTGATTTCTTTTCTCTGGGCACAAACGACCTGACACAATACGTTCTTGCAGTGGATAGGGGTAACGACCTCGTTGCCGAGAGGTACCACGAGTTGCACCCCGCGGTCTTGCGGATGATCAAGGCCACTGTGGATGCGGGCCAACGAAAAGGTATCCCGGTGAGTCTCTGCGGTGAGATGGGTTCGAACAGTTCGTTCGTTCCTATCCTCGTGGGTCTGGGTCTAAAGGAAATCTCCGCGTCTCCCGTCTACATTCCCAGTGTCAAGAGGCTTATCCGGGCCATCAGCTTCGAAGAAGCGCAGCAACTCGCCGACGAGGTACTTTGTGTTGACGAGACGAAGCAAGTCGTCGAGCTTTTGGAGCGGTGGCTTCGGGACCACCCCTTCGATCTTACGCATTTTCTCGGGGATGAGCTGACGCCCCTCGCCGCAAACGAAGGTAACGGCACACTGGCACCTGCCTCGAGAGCTGAGTAGCCGGTAGCATCGGCCGGCCGATCGACGTGTGTCC
>JAHHLP010000384.1 GCA_018679295.1 Rhodothermia bacterium | reverse complement strand
CGAATTGCCGGGGTTCCGTTAGAGCGCGATAAGAGAGTTACGTATGTCGATTGGCTGGACCCGCTGATGCGAACGTGCCGAGATCACGGTTTCCGCGTCTTCTCGCTTGGCGGCAAGCCAGGCGTAGGGGAACGTGCGGCAGCGGTGCTGCGGGATCGGCACACGGGCCTCGATATTTCCGCTCGCCACGGCTATTTCGATGTGACACCCGGCAGTGCGGAGAACGAGGATGTCCTGTCGGCAATCGAAGAATACCGCTCCGACGTTCTAATTGTCGGCATGGGGATGCCGCGGCAGGAGCACTGGATAATGGGGAATCTCAATCGCGTCGAGGCCAAGGTTATACTTCCTGCCGGAGCATGTATGGACTATGTAGCAGGAGTGGTCCCCACGCCCCCCCGCTGGGCGGGTCAACTCGGAGTCGAATGGCTGTTTCGATTGGTCGCCGAGCCTGGAAGACTTGGCAGGAGATACCTGTTCGAGCCGTGGGCCCTACTCCCACTATTGGGCAAAGACGTGATAAGGAATCGAATCCAACGATCTAGTTGATCCGGATCTGCGTGAAAGTGCCACCTGATCGAAGCGTGGTGTCGACAGAGATTACGCGCGATTGCGAGGTCACCTGGATGGAGTATTCGCCGAGGAATCCGCGCACCGCCAACCGACCGGTTGCGTCAGTAGTGCCGGTTTCCTGGGTCCACCATTGATCAAACACGAGATCCATCCAAGCGCGGCCTGCGGGTTTGAGCGTCCAGTCATGCTCGTACAGGAGTGCGTTGTCCTTCCAGTGACGCCCATCCCAAAAACCCCAAAGAAAGAAACCCGTGGCTGCCGGATGACTGAATACCGCAGTCATGAAATCACGCGTGTACTGGCTGGCCAGGCTGTCGTCCTGAAGATCGATGTCGTACTCGGTTACCACGAGGTCGACCTCTGCTGCTGCCAATGAGTCCATGATCGATAGCATAGTCTCGGGGTGCGACAGGCTGACTAGGTCGAAGTGGGCCTGCAGGCCCACTCCGGTAACGGGTGCGCCAAGGGCACGAAGCTTCCGAACGAGGTCCGTTACGTGGTTCACGTGACGTGTGCTGCGTTGATCGCCGGTTTCCAGAATGTCGAAATCGTTGACGACGAGGCCGGCGCTTGGATCGCTGCGACGCGCCTCCTCAAACCACTCCGCGACCCCGCGCAACCCTACGAGTCGAACGAGATCGTCGTTCGTGTAGGGTTCGTTCACCACATCCCATTCCGCCACCTCACCCCTGTACGCCGTGACTTGCTGCGCAATATGTGCGAGGATCTCAGATTGCACGGCCTGTGGATCTCCTTCCAACGCACGCAACCTCGAGGGACTACGGTTCCAGCTTGGCCAGACCAATGCATGTCCGCGAATCGCCAGTCCATGAGCCAGTAGACCCGACACAGTTGTGTCGGCTTTCGCACGCCTTTCCGGTACCTCCCAATTAGTCCACTTCATTGTCCCCTCCAACACGGCCGCGTTGAATAAGGAATGAACGGTCTCGACGTATTGCTCGGCGTCTGCAGTCGGAATAGATCGACCGAGATAGGCGTTCGCATTGACCGCTGTGCCGAATCGAAACGCGTGCCGTTTCATCTGCACGGAAACTTGCGCGTCTTGTACGGGTCGCCCCACGGCATCAACGACTTGAATGATGAGATCATCTTGGCGGATGGCACGGATGCGCTCGTCTGCGGAAGCTTTCCAATCTGAATCCTCAAGCGCCGTCCAAGGATTGTTGTGGCTTGGCAACCGATCGATGGGCGCATCTTCGCCATACCTGTAAAGCTGCACGGACTGAATATCGATGGATTGGAATCCGTAGCCCACGTTCAAGGCAACCCGAAGCCGTCCTCCGGGAGCCGTTTCTTTCACTCGGAACGGCAACGAGACTGTCGCCCAATCGAAACCGATAGGCCTTTCAAATCGCAGCGATTTAGGAGTGCCTTCTGATGGTGCTTCGACTATGAAGCCCACCGTCGCTTCTCGTTCGCTACCTGGTGTCGTGCGCAAGCGCATCTCCAACCGCAGTACCTCACCTGTGCCGCTGCCGGCAATATTGTGGATAAGCACCTGGGCGTGCCACGGCTTTTGGGATTCGGCGCGAATGGCAACGCTATGGTAACCGGAGTCGCCCACGATCTCCATGTGTGCCCGATCGCGACCTCGTGCTTTCAGTCCGCGCAGTTCGGGTGGCAGAAGGGGCTCCCCATCGGACGTGTCAACCATCAAGGACGGGACTTCGTTACTCTTGTTATTCATAACGCGGTCCCCGACCTCGGAGCCGAATACCCACCTAAATGCGACGATAAGCAACGCAACACCGGCAGTCCAGAAAGAGATTCTTATGGTCCGTATCACCGATGCCCTAATACCTCCCACTCTGAAACGGCAAGCCCCACCTCAACGCCAGCTGGGGACTCACGTACCGGTCCAACCCCAGTTCTCCGTCATCAACCGACTCGTACCGCACTACTGCGTCGACGAAGAAGTGAGGCAGTAGCTCGTAGCCGAGGTATCCCTCAAGGAAGATGATATTCTGGGGCACTCCCTGCAGCAACTTGATGCCGTCGTCGTCCGGCCGATCGTCGTCGTACGGGATGAACGGATTGCTCCCGAAGTTCGTCCCTCCATCGTTGCGGCCGCGGCTGGCAAATGATGCATTCAGTGCCGCAGTCACGCGGCGGCTCGCACGATACCGCACAAAGACGCCGAGATCCTCGGTGTTGGGGCCGATCGGAAATCCGAGAATACCGTTGCGGTTCGTATAGGAAAGAGGCGCCGTCCGATTGCTGTACGAGTAAGGCCGAACGCGGGAATACTCAAGTCGCACCTCCAGATTGTCGACCGCAAGATCCGCCGTGCTAACGCCAAGCTGAAGCCCATACGTGTTCTTCCAGTAGTCAGGATTCGAGAAGAATTCGCTCGCCTCGAAGTCGTCGAGGAAGAATTGACCCTCCACAGAAAGCCCATCGGTCACGCGCCACTTGCCGTCGACGCCGAGCAGCACGTTGCCGGGACTTCCCACGTCGAGATTCAACGTGTGGTAAATCACAACCGGGTTCAGGAAAGTGAAGAAGAAGCCGGGGTCGAGTTCGTCGTCGGTGGGGGCGAGGATGACGGACTCGAACAATCCAAGCTCCAGGCGTGAACTCGGTTGAAAGGCCAGCCGGTGAAACGCTCCGTACTTGAATGGCTTGATGAGCTCGCCCTCGGCCCTCGGCGTTCGCGCGTCCTGCAACGACGTGAAGAGGTTCGTGTATTGAAACGGACCGACCGTCGTTCGCAGCTGGAGAAAGGCAAACGGGGGCGAGTAGTTGGATAGGAACAGACTTCCGTTCGTGGCCGGCCAGCGGTGACGGTCCTGGCCGAACCGGGCCTCGAACCATTTGGATCGAAACCCGATCACGCCTGTTGCTACCCCGTAATCGAACGTGTTGTCGCCGTCGCGGTAGGCAAAGCCGCGCCGATCGCCGTTGGTCGGGCCCGCAAGGTCGGGCAGCTTGACCTGGTTCTCCTCGAATCGTGTTTCGAAGAAGACGTAGTCGCCAATGTGCCCGGATACGCGGATTCCGCGGGTGTTCTGCCACACCGTAATCGACTGGTCTCGATCCGGCCGCTCTGATTGCTTGGCAATGCCGTAAGCGAGGTATAGTAACGGGTTAACCTGAATACTGTAGCCATCACCTGCGAATTCGAGAAAGTCGGTACCGTTTTCGTACAGCTTGCCGATGCGGTCGCCGGCCCAGCTTGAGCCGGGAGCACGATCCAGGCCCACATAACGGTCGAGCAACTGCTTGTCCGTCCGGCTCAGATCGGATCGCGACCGCACATCGAGCGAATCGAGATAGTCGCGGGCCTCTCTGAGGGAAAGTGGCTGGTGGCTCACGAAGCTCGCCGCCGGCAGGTTGCCGAGGGTCCACTGCCTTTCGAGGAAGCGATGAATAGGGTCGTTGAGCTGCAGGATGCCGTCGGTCTGAGCGCGGACGGGTCCCGACGCCATGACCAAGGCTAGTAGCAGGAGTACATATCGCA
>JAHHLP010000393.1 GCA_018679295.1 Rhodothermia bacterium | reverse complement strand
AAATCTGCATGCGGATGGCATGGGGGCCACCGACACGCTCGGCATACTCTTCCGCCAGCTGGCGGGCGAGGTCGAGACTATCGAGCCCTATTGCTGCACCGATCGACACGGCGTAGTGGGTCCAATGGTCATTCGTCTCAATCGATCGGAGACCAAAAGACAATGCCTCGTCATAGCGCTCTTGACGGTTGAGCAAGAGCGTCAGATTGTTCAGGGCGATCCTGTCATCGGGGTCAAGTTCAAGGATCTCCCGATAGGCGCTTTCCACCCTGTCCGGCTGATATTCGGCGCTGAAATAGTAGTAGGCCATCGTCTGGAGCCGCTCCTTCTCCGGAAGGCGCTCTCGGTACTCGAATGCTTTTTTTGCTGCGGCGAGTTGCCCTGCGTTGTCCGAGAGCGAATTGCCTAACACAACTGCAAGCTTGCGGTAGGCCATGGCAAACGTACTGTCGAGAGCGATAGACTCTCTCAGTAACCGGATGGCTCGATCCCAGTCACCGGCCGTCTCCGCTCGTTCCGCCTGCCCATACTTTTTCAAAGCCGCCAGGGAGGTTGTAGACACACGGTCGAGTGGCGCGGACGACCGAATCGTCTTGAGGGATTCGCCGATCTGCTCTCGCACGCCCGCCGACAAACGATCTACCGCTTTGATAATCTCGCCCTCGTTATCGGCCGTCTCGCGGAGCGCTACAAGCGTGCGGCCGTCTTCAGCAGAAATGAGTTCGGCGGTGATCGCGAAACTCGTACCCACGGGCGACACCTCACCGACAAGTACCGCCTTGACGCCCTCCCTTTGAGCGATCTCACGAGCCAGCGGGCGCGATACCAACGTGTCTGCAGGTAGGCCCATGCGCCCCAGCACGGCTGCCACGGTTGGCGGCTGCGTCAAGCTGAGGATGTTCGATTGATTCAAGTCGATGCGAAGAAGGTCGGTTATCGACTGTCCCAGGGCCGGGTCATTCGTTGTGTTGTCGAAATCAGCAAGGATGATCTGCTCCTCGCTGTCCAGAACTCCGGCCGAGACCAGCGTTGCCGCGGGTCCAATGCCCGCCGCCCGCATCACCATATAGCCGGTCGAAAAGGCACCCAGTGCCATGAAAGCAGCGAGTCCGCCATACACCGCGTTTCGAAGGTTGAAGAATCCCGACGCGCCGGCTCCACCGGCGCGCCGTTCTCGCTGGCCTGCAAATACAATGATCGGTAGACCGATCCCCATGAGGACGACTCCAGCAACAAACACCCAATCCGGGAGACCGAACTGTATCATGGCTGCGTAGACGAGTCCGAGCACCACGACAGCCGATGCTGCAAACACGCCGACGAGCTTGGCGGGGCTGTGATACCACGCTTTGGGTATGGGAGCAAAAGCGGATGACGAACCAGAAACCCGTGACACGCCCGAACCTGAAAGCGATTCGCGAAGCTGCCGGAGCGTTTCCATTCCCGCCTCATCCAGCTTCCACCGCCGCGACCGCTCTTTTTCCAGACAGCGCGCCGTAAACCCGGCGAGATCTGGCGGAACGTCCGGATTCACTTCGCTGACGCCACGAGGCTCCTCATTCAAGATCGCGTACGTGACGGCCTGCTCGTAGTCGCCGGTGAAAGGCTTCAACCCCGACAGCATCTCGTACAGGACTACGCCCAGCGACCACACGTCCGCCTCCGGCCCAACTTCCTCGCCGCGCGCCTGCTCTGGAGACATGTACGACGTGGTACCTAGAGTGCTGCCGGCTTTCGTCAGGTCCGCCATCGAAGTACCGAGCTTCGCAAGTCCGAAGTCGAGAATCTTCGCCCGCATGCGCTCCGTCAGCATCACATTGGCAGGCTTGATGTCCCGATGAACGATACCTCGCGAGTGAGCTGCATGAAGGCCTTCCGCGATGTTGACGGCGATGCTGAGGGCGTCTCTTGGGGAGATGGGATCGTCGTCCCAACGTTCGATCCTCGACTTCAGCGTCTCGCCGTCGTAGTAGGCCATGGCGATGAACAACCTCCCGTCGCTCGTCTCGCCGATTTCGTGAATCGTACAGATATTGTCATCTTCCAGGGCAGACGCCGCACGAGCTTCCTGGATGAAGCGGGCCTTGGCTGTCCGATCAGCACTCAGATGCGACGGAAGGAACTTAAGAGCAACCTGCCGCTGGAGCTTGAGATCGACGGCTTTGTAGACGATGCCCATTCCGCCACCGCCGAGCCGCTCCGTGATCTCGTAGTGCGATACTTTTTGGCCGACCATGTACAGATATCAGTAGGTGGTGGACAACCGTGCAAGATATAGAGCGCGCACGGGAATTGCGTGGATTTGACCTGCGCACGTGGGCCTGCAGTTTCGTGATTTCGACGAGGCTGCGAAATGCCGGCCCTGCCTGCGGCAGGATTAGCCGTAATATCAATCGCGCGGTGCGGACCCGGGTGCTCTATGACGAGACGCGATATTTGGTAAGTCGCCAGAAATACCACATGAGACCGGCAAAAGCAATCCCCGCGAAAACCTCGCCGAAGCCCCCTGCCCACTCGTAGCCGATCCCTTCAGGCGCCTGCGCCTTATAGGCTGCCCAGCCTGCGATCGCAACTCCAAACAGCCCTTCGCCACCAACCAGTCCCGAACCGAAAAGCACACCCTGCTCACGCCGACTCTCCTTCTCCTCCTGGTTCTTGGCTCGAGCCTCGGCGAACTTCCGCAGGATTCCGCCGAAGTAGATCGGCACCATGGTCGCAACCGGCAGATAGACACCCACCGAGAAAGCCAGACTGTTGATGCCCAGCAGTTCGACGATCAAGGCGATGCCAACTCCGATTCCGACCAGACCCCAGGGGAGATCAGCATCCAGAACACCCTCTATCACCACCTTCATCAACGTCGCCTGCGGAGCGGGTATCTCCTCGGTGCCGAACCCCCATGTGTCGCCGATCAGAATGACGGTTGCACATACAAACACTGCCGTGGTCAGCACACCGACCAGCTCGCCTGTCTGCTGACGAAACGGCGTCGCCCCCAGAAGAAATCCCGTCTTGAGATCCTGCGAGGTGTCACCCGCGATGGACGCGGCAATAGCAACGACACACCCTACGGTTAGGGCAGCAGCTTTCCCGAAGTCGTCTGTCCAGCCTATCGCGAGGAAAAGTGCTGAAGTTGCAAGGAGCGTCGCTATCGTCATCCCCGAGGTCGGGTTGGATGTGACCCCAACCAGACCCACAATCCGCGAAGACACGGTGACGAAGAAGAAGGCGAAGATCACGACCAGAATCGCGGCGAGACCGCGAAAACCGAAGCTGTCGATGCCAAACGCCTGTGGAAGGACGGCTAGAACCGCAGCGATAATCAGCAGCCCGATACCAACGACCTTCAGTGAGAGGTCATTCTCAGTGCGCTTGATGACTGCATCCGCCGCCCCGTCCATCCGGGAGCGAAGCTGCTGGGCGCCGATCTTGAAGCTCTCGACCATAGTCGGGAGACTCTTGATCAGCGTCACCAACCCGCCGGTCGCGACCGCACCGGCCCCGATGTATCGAACGTATCTCGTCCAGATCTGCCCGGGCGTCATGTCCGCAATCAGCTTAGCCGTCTCCGGATACAGCGGATCTACCCGGCCCTCACCGAACACGGCGATCACCGGTATGATTACGACCCACGACAGCAATCCGCCGCCAACCATTATGGCTGCCGTCTTCGGGCCAAGGATGTATCCGACCCCGAGCAGCGCCGCGGACATCTCGCTGGACACCTGACCTTTCTTCAGTAGTGGCAGGTGAACCGTCACCTCGTCCGGGAGGGCCTTAAGGCCGCCAAAAACCCATTTGACCAACGCGCCCACGCCGAGACCGAGGAAGACATTTCGTGCACGGCTTCCACCGGTCTCGCTCGCGACCAGAACCTCGGCACATGCGGTACCCTCGGGATACGGCAG
>JAHHLP010000104.1 GCA_018679295.1 Rhodothermia bacterium | reverse complement strand
ATCCGCACCTGTGACGCCTGCCCATGCCTAACCGCATTGCTCAGGCCCTCTTGCGCTATGCGATAGAGATGAGTAGCGATCGTGTTTTCGATGTTCGGTAATCCTCCAACCTCCTCGAACGTGCAATCGAGGTCAAACAGCCGCTGGGCGTTCGTCGCGAGCCGATGGAAGGCGGCGGAAAGACCACCCGCGTCGAGCTCAACAGGAATCAGGCCTCGCGCGAGACTGCGTGCGAACTCATCGGCCTCTCCGATGAGGTTCGTGATCTCCCGCATGTCCGTTGCCTCTTCGAGCTCCTTCGCCTCAAGACGGTTTGTAATGTTCTTGGCGATTAGCCCGATTCCGGTCAGCATTTGTCCGAGCCCGTCGTGCAAGTCTTGCCCAATACGCTGGCGTTCCTGCTCCGATATCCTGAGGATCTGCTGCTCAAGCTGTCGCCTTTCTGAGACATCCCGAACAATACCGCTGAACAGGCGTCGATTGCCGAGGTCGACCTCGCTGACGGCGAGATCCATCGGAAACGTGTCGCCGTTCTTCCGCCGTCCAACTACCTCCCGGCCAATCCCGATGATCTTCCTATGACCGGTGTCGAGATAGCTCTTGATGTACGAGTCGTGCTCGGCCGCGTAATATTCGGGCATCAAGACCTTGATGTTTTGCTCAAGGACTTCGTCGGATTGATAGCCGAAGATCTCTTCGGCCGCGCTGTTGAATGACTGTATTCTACCCTCTTCGTCGATCGTGATGATGCCGTCGACTGTGGTTTCGAGAATGGCCTGGTACTGCTTCTCTCGAGCCTCGAGAGCTTCTTCCGTGACGGCAAGTTCGGTAACATCCTGAAGAATGCCGACGACCGTCACTCCGGCGACTTGACCATTCGCTAGCTCGGCACGACCGTGAACAAATCTCGTTTCACCATTTGCACGTCGGATGCGGAATCCCGCCTCGACGGCGCCATCCGTCTCGACATCCGGATTCAGCAGTTCTCCCACCCGGTCGACATCCTCAGGATGCACAAATTCGAGCAAGGCAGCCAACGAAGGCGCGAAAGCATTGGGTTTATGGCCGAGAATCGAGAACACCTCATCGGTCCAGCCTAGTCGATTGCTGGAGGCATCCCAGTACCACGTGCCGATGTGACCAAGTCGCTGCGTCCGTGCCAGCTCCCCCCTGTATCGACTCATCTCCTCCTGGACGTCCCGCCCTACGCTCACGTCGCGCGAGACCGCGATAATGCTCTCGATATCCCCCGTCACCTCATTCCGGATCGAACGGCTAGTCGTTTCGAACCAGATGTATTCACCGTCCTTCTTGCGAATGCGATAGGTGACGGAATTCACCCCCGGGTGGTCGAGTACCATGTTGTGGGACTTGCGGACAGCCGTAAGGTCATCCACATGAAAGAAGTCATAGGCAGCCCGACCAATGAGCTCCGACGGTTCGTACCCCAACAGCTTTCGACACGCAGGCGAAGCATAGAGATATCGGCCCTCGGCGTCGTGTCGACTGATCATGTCGGTCGAATGCTCTGCCAATAGCCGGTACCGCGTTTCGCTCTCTCTCAACTGTTGCTGTAGATCCTCCGCTCGACGGCGACGCTCGGCTCGTCGTTCCACGGCGGCTAGGCGTAGATCTACTTCCTTGTCGTCGCCGCGAAAAACGATCGTGTCGTCCAGGCTAGCACTCAATGCGTTTGCGAGCGCGTCCGGCTCAGAATCTGGAATCAGACCGACGACGACAACTCGATCTCCCTCCAGCCGCCGGATGAACCTCGTCAGCTTCAGCGTATCCGTGTCAATGCCGTTCAGGAAGACCATTCGGGGCCGGTGCCGATCGAACAGCTCTCTCGCTGTTTCGAGATTATCCGTCGCGACTGCCTCATGATGCCGCTTCCGCAGCAATTCCATGACGAGTCCGCTCGACGAGGTGGCAGAGCCGAATACCAGCGCATCCATCGCATCTATGTTGATTAGGCCCGTCTCCCCAGGCTCAGAAGCAACGAACTTGTGCATGAGAATGTTTGCCTGAAAGGGCCCCCTTCGACCCGCGGGTATACGACTCGGTACGAAGCTAATTTCCCTACATAGCCAAGTAGGTGTCGTCCGGGATTCCCCGACAGGAAGTGTAGGGGATCTTCGCCTTCGATTCGACCGTAGCGGATGAAAGAATCGCATAAAAGGCGCTGTGCCACATGCTGCTCGTAGTATCGTAACCAATTTCGGTCGGACAGCTACTAACAGCGGTAAAGACGTTCAGATGCAACTATGACCAGCACGTGCAGTTTAACAGAACTTGGCCGACTATCACGAAATCCTGTCACATGGACGCATATCAGGACATATTTCCGTTCAAGCGGATTCTTTCGCTAGACCTGCTCATCGAATTCTGGGAAGACGTTGCCCGGGACGAGACCGCAGCGCTTCACGCGGTCGCCAGGCGTGTACTGGATGAGCTGGAGTCTGCACCGGAGTTGAGAGGTGAGATTGCGGACTTGTCGGTGCTCGACCGGCACTCCTCGCTTGTGAGCCTGATCATGAGTGCGCTGTTTCCGGCAGCGCGGAGAACGGACTACGTATCAGCCGCTCTCGTCCCCTACCAAATGTTAAGCGTCTTCAGCACGTCGGGCTTCGAGAAGCTGGGCATACTGGACAACTTCCATACCCGTACGACCATCACCGGGACGCCGGTCGACGCTGAAGGGATGGTGATGGGAAAGGCTGTGAGCGCGTACCAGAAAATTCTGGAGTACCACTACCAAATCCTGGACACGCCCGAGTACCCGATCATCTATACCGCGAACGCCGAGGAGGACGGGTTGCCCCGGTATTACAGCTTGAGTTTTGACTCACGGTATGCAGTCCCTAGGCCCACTGGAAGCCTACCCAAGATTTCGCAGGAACAGTTGGCGCAGGTTTCGGAAGACCCCATGAACCTGGAAACGTGGAAGCAGATTC
>JAHHLP010000162.1 GCA_018679295.1 Rhodothermia bacterium | reverse complement strand
CTCGATAGGTCCGGACTCCGCTTGGCGGGTGCGAGTGAGAAGTTTGTGCAGTCGCGCGATCAGGCCTCGCATCTTGCGTTCCTGTCGTGTCGAGAAGATGCGAAAGACCACCCAGCCTATCATGTAGAAAGCAAGGAACGTGAATAGGGCAATGCCCGTCTCCGTGACCGCGCCGAGATCCAGCAGCGCATACTGAAGGGCCACCGGCGCGATGCCGACGCAAACCATAATGAAGTGCAGCCACAGCCACTCGGTCATTCGGTAGGATGCGTGAATCCGAGTCTGCTGATCTGTCGGTGTCATACTCACCCGCATGCGACCGCCCATCTGATCCTGATGAACCCATTCTCGACTTGGGCCGTCGAGTACTTCTCGGCCATCGACGCCGATGACGTGCCGGATCACCTCAACGGCTCCATCCCATTCCGGCCCCGACACCTTCCGATCGACGACGCTCTTGAACTCCAGGCGCGTGGGGCCGCCAAACAGCAGGTCGCCTTTTTCGGGCGGCTCCTGGTCCAGTTCGGCAGCAGCGCGCCTCACGAAATCGGGATCGATGCCTGCCTCCTTTGCAACGTGCTGCAACTCATTCAGCGTCAGCCCGGGCGCCGCGGAGGCACCTTCTTCTTGCTGCAGTTCGGAGGCACGCCGAAGTACGTTGCCGAACTCCTTTTCCGTATACAAGCGGTTCTGTGACATAGGCTCCCACGCTCGGGGTCATTCTTCCTGTAACTGGCTCGCGGCGGCACGCTCCACTTCAGGCAACAAGGCAATGAACTTGCCTACGAGGTTCAGATTTGACTTCTCGTGTTTCCATGCCTGAGAGTCATGCTGCAAATAGAATGGCTTAGCCGTTACCACCATCACCATTTCAAGGTCGTCGAGGAGGATGATGAACTGGCCTCCGTGGCCCCAGGCAAAGTTGAAACGACGGTTGGCCACACGCGCTGACCACCAGTGGTATCCGTAGCCGACGTCGCGATGATATCGCCCCACGCTTCCAGACTGGACCCCGCCTGAGGTTATTCCACGCGAGTAGGTTTTGAGGGACTCCCTTACCCACTCGGCCGGTACAACCTGTTCCTCTTCATACTCTCCGTCGTTGAGGTACAAGAGTCCAAATCGAGCCGCATCTCTTGCCGTCATATGGAGGTCGGCGCATCCATTGTTGTTTCCATATGCGTCGGTACCCCATGGACCCGGCCTTGCTCCGATCCTGGAGAAGAGGTACTGCTGTCCGAAGTCCATCAAGCGCATGCCGCACTCTTTGGACACGATTATGCCCAGCCAGTTCGACGACAGGTTACTGTAATGAAATTCGGTGCCGGGGTCAGCGACCAGCGGAAACTCGGACACGAGCCGCGGATAGCGGCCAGACAGGAGTCCGTCCCAGAGCGAGGGGTCTGATTCCTCCCATGGATATCCGGATCGCATTCTGAGCAGGTGCCGTAGCGTGATCTCGCGTTTGCGGTTATCCGATAGGCGGTCGGCGACGCCTGGAAAGAAGTCCACCAGTCTGGCATCGAGGTTTGTCAGGCATCCCTTGTCCATGGCGAGACCTACCAGTGCTGAGGTGTAGCTCTTTGTCACAGACTGCAGGCGAGCGGTCTGGTCGATTGCGCCTTCGTTGAAGTATTTCTCAGCGATGAGATGGCCGTTCTTCACCATCAACAGGCTGTAGATGGTCTCCAGTTCGGAAGCGTCGAGGTACAATTCGGCAACAAGGGCCTCGTCTAGCCCTTGATCCGCGGGATTTGACACCGCCCAGTCGTGCCGCTTGACGGGCTCGTAGCCGACCGACGCGAGATCGTCGGGAGAAGGGCGCAGCAGCCGGGCGATGGATGGGCGGGCGGCCCGGATAGAATCGTAGTCCAGATTGAGGCCCAAAGGACTCAAGGCTGAAGAAAGCTGGTCGTACAGCCAAACGTCCTCCTCGAAGGGCGCCGCGACGATGTCATAGGCCGTCGCGCCCTCGTTCGTTCGCTGATGTCGGTTGACGTCGTTGTCAAGTAGGGACTGCAGGATATCGATGCGTCCAAGAAGCGCAGCCACGTGAATGGGTGCCGCTCCCTCGTTGTTCGCGATCGACGTATTCGCTCCGCCCTCAATGAGAGCCTGTGCCGCCTCTGTATTACCAAACGTGGTGGCGACGATGAGCGCTGTCGATCCGTATGCATCTATTTGATCGAGGTTGGTTCCGGCGTTGATGTGCTGGCGGACGGCGTCAAGGTTGCCTCTTAGGGCGGCTTCGTGCAGACCCATGACGGGTTGTGCGCCGACAGGACCGGCGCACAGGATCAGTAGAGCCATCAGGATAAGTGGCTCCGCGCCTCGTTTTTGCATTTTTCAGGCCTCCGCGCTGAATGACAGCAGGGCTTGAATACGTTGAGGCAGTGATGAGAAGTGTCGGGCTTCTGCGTCGTTGCAAGTGGGGATTGCAAGCGATTCCAGGCGGGCAGAATGCCCACAAGCGGATACCTGTGGCGCGTCGGCCCGGCGATTGCTTTCGACCATTCGATTATCAAACCGTAATCGGGGTTGCAACTGATGCGTATTCCGTGTACCGTACAAATCCCGGGTCAGTCCGGTCGAATCCAGACGCGTCGCCCAGCCTTGACACGCCTGTCTGCAGTTCGCTAGACGCGTCGTTCGGATGCCGAGCAGTTCGGCCTATTCGGTTCCACTCAGGTAACTGTCAAAAAAATCTACTCTCCATGAAAAGTCTCTTACGAAAAGTGCCGCTAGTGGCAGCGGCGGCTGTTCTGTTTGTGGTCAGTCTTGGAACTTCTCCGGCCACAGCTCAGGATTTCACTCTTACGATTCTACACAACAACGACGCCGAGTCGCAGCTGATTAATCTTGGCTCTGGCCTGGAGGATTTCGGTGGCGCTGCCCGATTCAAGGCGTTGGTCGATGCTCTGCGAGCGGATGCGGCCGGCGACTCGGATGCCTCCGTTCTTTTGTCCTCGGGCGATAATTTTCTGGCGGGCCCGGAGCTCAACGCAAGCATCGATAACGGAGTACCCTTCTTTGATTCGCAGCTTGTGGAGGCGCTGGGCTACGACGCGCTTGCGATCGGCAATCACGAATTCGATCTCGGGCCAGATTTCCTAGCCGACTTCATCGGCGGTATCACCGATGGCGTTCCGTTCCTGAGCTCGAACCTGGACGTGAGCGGTGAGCCGGCGTTGAGCGCGCTCGAGGGCGCGGGCAGGATCGCCAAATCCACGATTGTCGTTGCCGGCGGTCAGAACATTGGCATTGTGGGTGCGACGACGCCCAACCTTCCGTTTATCTCCAGCCCCCGCAACGTGGTCGTGGACGCCAACGTTCTTGGTGCGGTGCAGGCCGAGATCGACGCGCTCGAGGGTATGGGGGTCAACAAGATCATCGTCATCAGCCATCTCCAGGGTATCGACGAGGACCTGGAGCTCATTGGCCAGTTGAGGGGAATCGACGTGGCGATTGCCGGTGGTGGTGACGAACTGCTGGCGAACCCCGGTGATCTCTTGGTTCCAGGTGACGAGGGAGAGGAGTTCGGACCTTATCCCGTAATCGCTACTGACGCCGACGGAAACGACGTGCCAGTCGTCACGACCACCGGGCAGCTTGCCTACGTGGGTCGACTGAAGGTGACATTTGACGGGGACGGCGTCCTGACTGCCATCGATCCCGGGAGCGGTCCGGTTCGCGTAAGTGGTGTCGATCCGGATGCGGTCGAAGGTGATGCAGACGTGCAGGCGAATATCGTCGATCCCGTTTCGGCGTTTGTCGCGGGCTTGGCCGACAACATTATTGGCGTTTCCGAGGTGGAGCTCGATGGCGTTCGCAATAACGTTCGGTCGATGGAGACCAATGAGGGCAACCTCATCGCGGATGCGTTGCTGTGGCAGGCAACCGATCTGGCAGACGACTTCGGTGTCGATCCGCCGCATGTTGCGCTTCAGAATGGTGGCGGTATTCGCAACGACAACGTCTTGCCGGCGGGTGACATCAGTGAGTTGACGACGTTCGACATCCTGCCGTTTGGCAACTTCCTGACGATCATACCGGACATCCCGGCGGAGCAATTCAAGGAGATCATGGAGAACGCCGTCTCTGCCATCGGCTCCGGCTCGGGCACGGGTCGGTTTGCACAGGTCGCCGGCTTCCGGTTCACGTATAACCCCGATGGCGTTGCCCAGGAGCTGGATGGAGATGGAAACGTTGTGACGCCGGGGAGTCGAATTCTCGATGTGCGGCTCAACGACGGTACGGCAATCGTCGCTGGTGGCGCGGTGGTGCCCGGAGCTCCTTCCGTAAACGTCGCGACGGGAGACTTCCTTGCCCGGGGCGGCGATCAGTATCCGTATCGCGGGGCGCCGTTCACGGCTTTAGGCGTGACGGACCAGCAGACGCTGCGCAACTTCATCGCAGGTCCTTTGGGCGGATTGATAACGGCAGCGGACTACCCGGTCGGCGGGGAGGGTCGGATCCAGGTTCGTTCTCTGGACGGAACCTTGGACGACCTGTTTGCTGCGGTTGCCGCACTGGTAGAAGCGGGGGATCTGAATCGTGGCCAGGGTAACGCACTGACGAAGAAGCTCGAAGGTATTGCGCGCAAGATTGAAGAAGGCGAGACTGAAACGGCAATCAATCGAATCGGAGCCTTCGTCAATCAGGTTGAGGCATTCGGACGGACGGGCAGAATCTCCGAAGCCGACGCCGACAACCTGCTTGAGCTAGCGAGTGTCCTCGTTGCATTGCTGCAGGCGTCGGATGACGCCGGCGAAGGTGAAGGGGAAGAGGAGGGTTCAGAGCTGCAGGCTGCCCAGCAGGTTGTGCTGGCTAACGAGTCGACGAATCTGCAGGTCGGCCTGGAGCAGAACTATCCAAACCCGTTCGCCGAGACGACGGAGATTGCATTCTCGCTGAATAAGCCGAGTCCGGTCGGGCTGACGGTGTACGATCTCCTCGGGCGCGAAGTGATGCGTTTGGCGGAGGGCGACCGTACGGCCGGGACGTACCGCTTGACATTTGACGCGAGCCGGCTGCCCAGCGGCATGTATGTATACCAACTGCAGGCCGGCGGGCGTATAGAGACCAAGTTGATGTCGATCGTTCGATAGCCGGAATCTCTAGGATAACGGAACGGGCCGCCTTGCCTCCTTTTGGCTGGGCGGCCTGTTTTGTTTTTTGAAGAGCTTGGGTATGTGAACGGTTTTTGGTGGTAGGGTCCAAGGCGTGAAGACTTGTTAGAATTGGCACGAGAACTCGCGGTGAGAGAATCGCGTTCGTATAATTGACGCGTGTCTGGGACGGTGCTCTTTTGCCTCCGCCCGGTCACGTATCGGGGGCCATAGCTCAGTTGGTAGAGCGCTACAATGGCATTGTAGAGGTCAGGGGTTCGACTCCCCTTGGCTCCACCCGGAATCCCATCAGAAAACGCCTATTTGGGCGATTCTGGTGGGATTTTTTGTTTAGTCGAATCGGGTTCGAAGGCTGCCCGCTGCTTACAAG
>JAHHLP010000103.1 GCA_018679295.1 Rhodothermia bacterium | reverse complement strand
CTTTCAAACCATCCTGGATGGCTTCGATGAGCAATGGTCGGCATGGACTTCCGAGACGCGGCGCGACTACACAAACTTACCGTTCGGCGATTACGTGTTTCGGGCGCGGGCCCGCAACGTGTACGGAGTGGAAAGCGCCGAGGCTGCCTTTGCCTTTACGATTCTACCCCCGTGGTATCGCACCTGGTGGGCGTACGTTCTCTATGCGCTTGCCCTTGGCTCAATCGTGTTCGCTGTCGATCGGGTTCAGCGCCGGCGCGTGATTGGCAAGGAGCGAGAGCGAGCCCACCTTCGCGAGGCAGAACTTCGTGCCGAGTCCGCCGAGGCCGAGACCCGAAATGTGGAACTGCTTAGCAAAATTGGCCGCGAGATTACGAGCAGGCTATCCATCAAGGAGATCACAGAAACGGTTTACGAAAGCGTCAACAGCCTCATGGACGCCTCTGTCTTTAGTATCGGAATACTTAACGAGGAGGAGAATCGCCTCGACTTCCCGGGAAGCAAAGAGAAGGGAGAAACGATGACGCCGTTTTATTATCGTCTGGATGACGACCGCTTGGCGTCGTGGTGCTTCCACAACCGGAGTGAGGTACTGATTCAAGATTACGCAAAGGACCACCTCAAGTACCTCAAGGCCGATCAGGCCCCTGTGTCAGGAGGAGCTCCGGAATCCGTTCTGTATTTGCCTCTAATCCATAAAGACAGGGTGATCGGTGTCATATCTGCGCAGAGCTTTGAGAAGAATGCCTACACCGACTTCGAGGTCAACATACTCCGCAACCTTGCTACGTATGCGGCGATCGCGATTGACAACGCGGAGGCATACCAACGCCTGAATAACACGTTGCAGGACTTACGGGCCGCGCAGGACCGACTCGTCCAATCCGAGAAGATGGCTTCTCTCGGACAGCTTACCGCAGGCATCGCCCACGAAATCAAGAACCCGCTCAACTTCGTCAACAACTTTGCCGCTGTATCTGCCGAACTCACCGAGGAGCTGGTCGAAGAGATCGAGAAGAACAAAGACAAGAAGCTCGCGGAGGTTGCGGAGGAGCTTCGTGAGATTCTTTCCGACCTGAAGATCAATGCCAATTTGATTAACGAGCACGGCAAACGTGCGGACGGGATCGTCAAGAGCATGCTGCAACATTCGCGTGGCGACGAGGGCGAGCAAATGTTGACGGACGTCAATACGCTGCTCGACGAGTATGTCAACCTTGCTTACCATGGTATGCGAGCGTCCGATTCCGATTTCAACTCGTCGATCGAGCGTGACTACGACGAGTCTGCCGGATCGGTGATGATGGTACCTCAGGAGATTGGGCGCGTTCTGATCAATCTGCTCAACAACGCCTTCTACGCAGTGAACGAACGCGCAAAGTCGTCGACGGATGGGTACGACCCCACGGTATCCGTATGGACGAAACGCACTGCCGCAGGTGTATCCATCGGCGTAAAGGACAACGGGACTGGAATCCCAGAATCTGTAAAGGTCAAGATCTTCGAGCCATTCTTCACGACCAAACCGACCGGGCTGGGAACGGGCCTCGGCCTGTCGATGAGCTACGAGATCGTTTCCAAAGGTCACGGCGGAGATCTGAAGGTGGAAAGCAAAGCTGGAGAATACACGCACTTTGTAATCAGTTTACCTGGCGAACCCACATAGTATGATCGATATTGACGACGGAATTCGTTGCGCTTGGCAACGAGAATGGCGAAGGGTCATGTATCACGAAACTGGGAGGGTACATGGACTCACCTCTTGAGGTCTTGGTCGTTGACGATGAAGCGGACGTTGCCTGGCTTTTCAAACAGCGGTTTCGTCGAGAGATTCGGAAGGGGCAGCTCGTTATACACTTTGCGCTTTCCGGACAAGAAGCACTCGACTACCTCCGCAGTGGTGGAGCCGCGAGCGTTGTATTTGTGCTCTCCGATATCAATATGCCGGGAATGACGGGTCTGGAACTCCTCAAGGCGATCAAGGAGGAATTCCCCGACTTGTCCGTCCACATGATTACCGCGTACGCCGACGAAAAGAACTATACGACAGCGATGAAATTCGGCGCGGACGGGTACTTCAATAAGCCCGTCGATTTCGATTCGCTGAGAAATGAGG
>JAHHLP010000565.1 GCA_018679295.1 Rhodothermia bacterium | reverse complement strand
CTCTAAATCACCCTCCGGATCTGGGCCGAAAAACGGATCGATGTGGTGATATGTGTTACCGTCGTACTTGTGGAGAGAGCGCGCGTAGAAGAGCGGATTGAAGTAGATCGCGTTTATCCCGAGGTCGGCGAGGTAGTCGAGCTTTTCGATCACGCCGGCTAGGTCACCACCGTATCGGCGGCGACGCAGCGGCTCATAAAAGTCATCCGACATGGCTATTTCCCAGTCGGATCTAGCGTACCAGTCCCTCGTCCAGCTGCTCACGCTCCACGATTCGGGCACTGTGCGTGGTTCGTCTAGAGACTCACGTGTGGGATCGTTGCTCGGATCCCCATTCCGAAATCGCTCTGGAAAGATCTGATAGAAGATGGCGTCCGCCGCCCAATCCGGAACCGTCGCACGGTTGCCAGCCGGTCCGCCCTCACCACCACGGGTCGCTTCACATCCCCCAACGGTCAGACCAACGAAGAGCACCGACAAGAATAGGTAGGGCGACTTCATTGGCCGATCCTCACAACGCTCGTTGATATTACTTCGCTGCCAGCCTCGAAACGCACGACATACATGCCGCTCGGGTACCCGTCCGCATTCCACTCCCGCACATATCTGCCCCCAGCCAGGTTCTCGTCCACGACGTTGGCTACGCGTCGGCCCAGCACGTCAAACACGTCGATACGCACGCGACGCGGGTCCGGCACCTGAAAACGGAAGGTAGCGATCTCGGAGAACGGATTGGGATACGGTGCCTCGAACGAAACCGTTGCAGGAAGCTCGTTGAAACCCTCCTCCTCCACGCCAACCGTGATCAGTCCGGGTTCCGGCGTAGCAACCTGCACGTCGGTATAGATGTGGAACTCGCCGGGTGCAAAGGTGAGCGAGGCACTGGGATCACCCACCTCAAGGCTAGCGCCGGAAAAGAAGTCGTACCACGTTCCCGAGTGTTGAAAGCTTGGGTTGACGGGTCGCTCGACGACGTCGAAGTTGCCGACGATGACAACGTCCATCGACGCGTGCGAAAGACCGATTCGCTTGACGGCACCTCCGACGCTGAGATCAACCTGCGTGTCAATACTGGTAAACACTTCGTGGCTGCGTCGCAAATTGATAATCGCAGACCACGCCTTGTAGAGCCGCTCGCGCAGGGGGTCGTCACGGTACTCCCATCGAATCGGCTTTGGATCGGTCCGATCGACCGTACCGGTGGGACAGTCACCAAGGGTGCCGTCACCCGGCCTCAGACATTCCCGCCCTCCAGGACCGTAACCGTAGCCCAGCTCGCCGAACTGCCACATCATCTTGGGCCCGGGAATCGTGAAAAAGAACGCGCCGGCCATCTTCATTCGGTCGAGAGCCGTATTGAGCTCTCGCACGTTGTACGTGTCGAAATTCTCTGGCGCGTCGGGGTCGCACAGTACATGATTCGAAGTGGACCGCTCGCAGGCTCCGAAAGCGATGTTCTTGAACATCAGCCACTGTTCGTCGTGACTCTCCATGAAAGAAACCAGATGTGGCACGGTCCAGCCACGCCCGCCCGGCCCGTGATACACACTGGCAAAGTTGGACTTACCATCGCTGTGGTAGCCCATCGTCGCCTCGTTGTAGTTGTGGTTCTTGTTGTTCCACAACATCATGCCAGGCCTTCCTTCGGCAATCCGATACTCGGCCAGCTCGCGCTCTTCCCGATCCTCAGCGAAGTGCTCCAGAATGACGTAGGCCGTAGAGTCAACGGACCAGATCTCGTCCGCCATGCGTTTCAGGATTGCGATTCGGCTCGGGTCGTGAAGGCGAAACACGGAATCATCGGTGCTGCTCTTCTGCGTGAAGCCCTTTGAGAGGTCGAACCGGAAGCCGTCGACGTTGAATTCTGTGAGCCAGTATTCGTTTGCGCGATCGAGCCAATATTTCGTGGCTGTGCTCTCGTGGTTAAGATCATTGTAGACGTTGAAGGGATGTCGTGCCGGGTTGTTTGCGTAGATGCTCTCCGGTGATGCAGGCGACCCCGGCTCGCCAGTCGGTGAGGTGTTGTACAGCCGAATCAAAGGCGATCGTCCCGTCGCGTGATTGTATACGACATCCAGAATCACCGCAATGCCGCGGCTGTGACACTCGTCGATGAACAGCTTGAGATCGTCCGCCGGACCGTAGTACTTGTCCGGCGCCAGATGAAACGTGGGGTTGTATCCCCAGCTGATGTTGCCGTTGAACTCTGCCACGGGCATGAGTTCGATGGCGTTAACTCCCAGGCGCTGAAGGTAGTCGAGAGTGTCCGCGAGCGTCGAATATCGGTGGTCGCCGATGAAGTCACGGATCAGCAGCTCGTAGATCACGAGATCCTTTTGCGCCGGCCGTTCAAAAGGCGTCCACTCGAATGCATCCTGAATGGTTGTGAATACCCCCACGCGATTTTGCGTCTTTCCGGTCGGGTACGGCTTCAGTCCGGGATACACGTCGCCAAGGAAAGGATCGTTAATTGGATCCAGAAGCTTATGAGCGAAGGGATCCGCAACGCGGATCCGACCGTCGACGAGGTACTGGAAGGCATACTCCTGCCCCGGGGTCAGCCCGGTAACGGTGAGCCACCATCGAACACTGTCAGCGTTTATCGAGTCCCGCTTCATCAGGTACTGTTCGCGCACTTCCCAGTCGTTGAAGTCGCCAATCACGTGAACGAAGTCCTTCCCAGGTGCGAACAGCGAAAGTGTTACGCGCGTGGGATCGGCATCATAGGTCGTGATTCCATCGCGTACTCCGGCAGGAAGCGGTTCATCAATGACGTTCGGAACCCCAACCCCAACGCTGATCGAATCCTGCCGACCGAGTGCATCGGTAACGAACATTTCGAACTTCGAACTGGCGGGGACCGGTGATGGCAGTTGGTATTGAAAAATGCGCTTGGACGCATCGAAGAAAGGCAGGCCGTCCATCGGTTGGTCGTTGATCTCAAACGAGATCGCTGTAACGTCCTCGGTCCCGAAGATTCCGCTGGACACGCGCACCATGGACCTGCTGGACAGGTCGAGCTTGGCCGCCGGCTGGAAAATCATCGGGTCGGCGATTGTGACGACCGAATTGTCGTTATCGCTCGGGTTGACTCTTTCGTTATAGGGGTCGGAAATCCATTGAAAGTCGGTGCCATCCGCGTTGAAATGGTAGTGCACCTTGTATTGATGTGTGGCCCCCACGGACAGACTGATCGTGTAGAGATACTCGTCAAGAACAGGATCGTAAAACATCTGCGATGCGTCCCCCACGGCGATCCTGCCTGCGCTGGTGTTTCCCCAGTTGTTGAAGTCGCCCGGATTGTAGGCGCGAACGAAGGTTTGTCCCGGCTGTTTGATGTGACGAAACGTGACGTCGATCGACTGCGCAACGGCGAGATGCGAAAAGAATAGGGCAATCGCAGCGGCAGCAAGATGGGTCTTCCGAGTGGGTGTCATTCGCCGTTGACGGTGTGTGTCGTTCGCAGTTGATGGAGGTTGATTCCCGGGAAAGCCGGAGACAAAGCCGGCCACCCGTTGGGGTGGCCGGCTCTATTTCCGGCGGACCGATTATCCGGTCCGATCGGAGTTTGCCAACTCGATCACTTCAGCAGAACCATCGACCGCGTGATCACCTTGTCCGCGGTCTCGAGTCTGTAGAAGTAGGTACCGCTTGCCAAATCCGCCGCATCGAAGTTGACTCGATACGTGTTCGGCGGCTGAACTCCGTTGACCAGCGTGGCAACGCGGCGACCGATCACGTCATAGACGTGCAGCTGTACCTTCTGCGATGCCGTGATGGCATACTCGAAGGTGGTCGTCGGGTTGAACGGGTTCGGGAAGTTCTGCTTCAGCGTGATCGCCGCGGGTAGCTCACCATCAACGGGCTCCACACCTACGCTGAACGCCGGGTTGTCCTCAAAGGGGAGCGCCCCGGTTGGCATGAACGACTGTGCACCGATGTCGTACGAACTTGGCCAGGTTCCGTCTGGATTCGGCTTGATGTAGACGGTTCGGTTCCTACCCGGGGTTGCACCCAGTCCTGTACCTTCCTCCTCCACTACGTCCACACCTGAGTTGTACTTGTACCGGTAGGTGAGATTGCTATAGGTTGGGCCCTCGACGGTGACTGACCCTGTGAAGACTCCGTCATTGTCCGGATCTGTCAGAAAGCCACTGGCATCAGGCTTCTCGGCAGTCGGGTCAACGAAGGGAAACGTCGGGTTGGAAACTCGCTGTGTAAAGGCCCAGATCGGGTCAGCGACGTTTATCCACACCGAATCTCCCGACGCAGGATCGAAAGGAGCTCCAGAGTTAGCGACGGCAGCCGCCATATCGACCGAGTAGTTCACGGTAATGGAGGTGCCCGCCGGGATCACGTTCAGCTCGGTGATATCGTTGAAGAACGAAAGACCGAGGTCTTGATCGCGGTTAGGATTACCCTCAAATATGAACGTCCGGTCAACACCCGATCGATGGCCTTCCTCCCAGCCCTCTGGGGGTTCAAACCCGAATTCAGTGATAAACTCAGGGTTGTTGAAATTCAGGAAGTACTTGTAGGCCACTTCATTACCGGGAACCAGCGACAGGCTATAGAATCCCTCGAAGAGGTTCTCGCCCGGAACGCGGTCCATCAGGCAGATCGTCGGATCATTACAACCGAAGTTGTTGAACGTACCTCTCACTTCGAGCGTGTCCCCCCGAGCAACCCGGAATACTCCGATTTCCTCGAGCGATGTCAAATCCACTGCGAAGATCACGTTCTGCGTGACTGGATCCACCTTCGAAGGCGGCTGGTTGCCGAAGTAGACCCACTGCAGCGTGGTGTCCTGTGACGGTACCACGAACGAGCGGTCGCCCTGCAAGTCACCTTCCTCCCAACCGACAATACCGGTCTCGTCCTCGAGAACGAACTTGTAGAGTTGCGTCGTACCTGCCGCACTCATCGGGTAGTACACGACACCGGAGAAGATGTCGTAGCCCGGTGCCTGGTCGTTGGTCGACTCACGCGTTAGGGCAATTCCTTTTCCGTCTTGAGAGCTGCCCCAGTTGAAGGGCGCTTCAGCGAAGATGCTGTCTCCGGTGACCGTCGCATGATGATTCGGGTTCGAATTATCGTATCCGTCAAGCAGTCCCTCCGGCGTATTCAAGTAGACCCGGTACCATACGGCCACGGAATCATCCTTGGATTCATAGGGGCGCCAGTCGTAATCGCCAC
>JAHHLP010000381.1 GCA_018679295.1 Rhodothermia bacterium | reverse complement strand
CGGGCTCCAGAAACTCCCATACCAGGTCCGCGATAATCCTCTGTCCTTCAGCCGTCGGGTGGATTCCGTCGGGTTGATTCAGCTCTGGAACCCCGCCAACACCTTCCAGGATATGGGGGATAAAGATCACGTTGGTATCGTCAGCAACGCGCGGGAAGACCGATTCGAATTCCTCTCGATACGAAGAGCCCATGTTCAGCGGCATCCGCATCCCGCCGAGAATGATTGTCGCATCTTCGTTCTCCTCACGCATCGTCTGGATGATGGTGCGGAGGTTCTCCTCGGTGACATCGGGCGAAATGCCGCGAAGTCCGTCGTTGCCGCCCAGCTCGATGACGAGCACATCGGCGCCGCCGCGTAATAACCAGTCGATGCGCCGTGCACCGCCGGAGGTAGTTTCACCGCTCAGGCCCGCGTTGACGACTTCATAGCTGTACCCGGCGGAGTCAATGCGTGACTGCAGGAGTGCCGGGAAGGCCTGGTCCTCCTGAAGACCAAAGCCCGCCGTGATACTGTCGCCGATGATGAGGACGCGCGGAAGGTCAGCCACGCGTTGAACGCTATCCGATTCAGAGCCCGCAACACCCCCCGACTCCGACGATTCGGCGTTCGGACCCGCCAAACGCGAGCCCGACTTCGCGGGCTCTTCACTCGAACATCCGGCCGCAAGTAGAACACATACGACGAGAATTCGGTATAGCGGGCTATTGCCGCACGCAATCCACATGTGTTACGATTGACTGAGAGAGATTATGCCGAGTTCGGCCGCTACTAACGACGCGTACCCGGAGACGGTTCTTCGTGTAAACGGGCTGACCAAGACGTATCGGTCGGGGAGCCGGACTCTGACCGTACTAAACGACGTCTCGCTTGCTTTGCGCAGAGGTGAAAGCTGCGCCATTGTCGGCCCATCAGGAAGTGGAAAGACGACGCTGCTAGGACTTAGTGCCGGTCTCGACCGGAGCACCAAGGGATCGGTCATTCTGTGCGGTCAGGATCTTGATGATCTCGACGAAGACGGGAGGGCGCGCCTACGAAATGAGCATGTCGGTTTTGTCTTCCAATCCTTCAGACTCATCCCGACGCTTACCGCGCTCGAGAATGTCATGGTTCCTGCCGAGCTTCGCGGCGATCGGGATGCTCGGAGCCGAGCAACTGCGCTCCTGGGGAAGGTCGGACTCGGCGCGAGGACCAGTCATTATCCCGCGGAATTGTCGGGAGGCGAGCAGCAGCGCGTCGCAATCGCACGCGCATTCGTGAACAACCCGACGATTCTGTTCGCTGACGAGCCGACAGGCGAGTTGGATACCGACACGGGCCGTGCGATTGCTGATCTCCTGTTCGATCTCAACCGGACTGCCGGAACAACCTTGGTGCTCGTCACGCACGACGAGGAGTTGGCCAGCCGGTCGACGAGAGTAATTCGTTTGCGTGGAGGGGCCGTGGAGTCGGATACGCAGTCCGAGGCCTCGCATCAGGACGAAGCCTCCGCAAACGTAACAACGGAGACTTCAACCCCGACCGGTTCGTAATCGACTATGGAACAGAATAAAGGAGCTCGAGGCATCCCCTGGACGCTACTCATGGCGTGGCGCGAATCTCGTGGTTCGCGTGGCAGGCTCCTCTTGTTCGTCAGCTCGATCGTTCTCGGCGTGGCGGCACTGGTCGCCATTCACTCATTCGGCGACAGCCTCCGGGCTGCGGTCGACGATCAGGCTAAAGGGCTCCTTGGCGCAGACATGAGCTTCGAGAGCAGGCAGCCATTTCCCGATGAGGTCGAGGCGATCATTGACTCGCTGGGGGGCGATCAGTCGCGCCGGATCTCGTTTGCGTCGATGGCGCTATTTCCTGAATCCGGCAAGACCCGGCTGGTTTCGGTGCGTGCGATTGAGGGTGATTTCCCGTACTACGGCAGTATAGTTACCGACCCTGACGAAGCAGCACGGTCATATCGACAAGAGGGGGCTGCGCTGGTCGATGGCTCGCTGATGTCACAGTTTGGCGTCGAAACAGGTGACTCGGTGATGATCGGCGGACAAGCCTATCCTGTGGCCGGTGTCCTGAAGCGCACCGCTCGGGAGTCTGCGGCATTCGCGCTCGTAAGCCCTCGGATCTATATCCCGCTTTCGCGCATCGATTCAACATTGATCGGTCCGGGAAGCCGCGTCGAGCACGAGGTGTTTTTTCGCTTTTCCGATTCGGTCGACGTTGAAGCGCTTCTTGCGACGTTGAAACCACGCCTCCGCGAGTACGACGTCGGCAGCGACTCGGTCGCGGAAATAAAGCGTAACTGGAATACCGCGCTTACAAATCTCTACAAGTTTCTCGGGCTAGCGGCGTTGATGGCGCTGCTGCTCGGAAGCGTCGGGGTGGCAAGTGCCATACACGTCTATGTGACCCAGCGCCTGCAGACGGCGGCGGTGTTGCGATGCGTCGGTGCAAGAGTAAGGTCGACATTTGGCATTTATGTGATTCAGGCGGTTGCGCTGGGGCTACTTGGCTCGATAGCCGGTGCCGCCCTCGGGGTTCTGGTACAGCAGCTTCTGCCGGTCGTCTTGTCGGACTT
>JAHHLP010000338.1 GCA_018679295.1 Rhodothermia bacterium | reverse complement strand
CTACCAAATCCTGGACACGCCCGAGTACCCGATCATCTATACCGCGAATGATGAGGACGACGGGTTGCCGCGGTATTACAGTTTGAGTTTTGACTCCCGGTATGCAATTCCGAGGCCCACGGGGCGGCTGCCCGAGATTTCGCGGGAACAGTTGGCCCAGGTTTCGGAAGACCCCATGAACCTCGAAACTTGGAAGCAGATTCTGCCGCCGGACAACTTCGAGTTCTACGGGTTTGTGATCATCAATGCCGTGGACGTGACTTCGCAGGAGGTGCATTCCGCGTTGAAGAACGACCTCTTGCAAAAGGATGCGTTCACCTCACCAGGCTCAATTGACAGAATCCAGGCGAGGTTGAGGACGCTCCTCAGGCTTCCGCAATTACGGGTCGGGCTCATCGCGCTATCGGACGATAGGTTTGAATCGATGGCGAATGCGAAGCGCATCGGGCGGAGTCTACTGCTCAACCATGACAAGATGCCGCAGTGTCCTCAACGGCACGAGTCGGTGTATCGCGATGCGTTCGACAGCATCGAGCCGATCATCGTCAGCGATTTGAAGCAGTGCAGCTATTGCACCGGCTTTGAGCATCACTTGATCAATCAGAACGTCTCGAGTTTGATGCTCGCGCCTCTCAGATATGAGAAAAAGCTTATCGGTCTTTTGGAGCTTGCCTCGCCACACAAGGATGCGATAAACGCGATGAGTGCCGTCCAGCTCCTGGATGTCATTTCCCTCTTCTCGACCGCCATGAAACGGACGCTCGATGAGCAGGAAGACCGCGTCCAGGCTCTGATGAAGAAAAGGTATACGTCGATCCATCCGGTGGTCGAGTGGAAATTCCGAAAATCAATTTTCGACTCGCTCGCCAGCGCCGAAGGGGAAGCCGGCAAGGATACAAGTATCGTATTCAACGACGTCTACCCGCTTTACGGTTTGTCTGACATCCGTGATTCGTCAATCAACCGCGCCTCTGCCATACAGTCCGACCTAATCGAGCAGCTTGGACTGGCACTTGCCGTGGTTGTGGAAGCGAGCGCCTACCGACCGCTGCCTGCGTTGGACGAGATCGGCTTTCGAATTGGGAAGTTCGTCGAGGAGTCAGAAAAGAGTCCATCCTCAGACATCGAGTTCACAGCACTCGAGTTTTTGCGTCAGGATGTAGAACCCCTCTTCGACATGCTATCATCCTTTGGCGATTCGGTACGTGCGAAGGTAGACTCCTACCGGTCAACCATAGACGCCGGGCTCGGAATACTCTACAATAGCCGTAAGGACTACGAGGACAGCGTCACTCTGATCAACGAAACGATTTCGTCCTATCTCGACGCGCAACAAACGACAGCGCAGTCGATGTTTCCTCACTACTTCGAGAAATACAAGACCGACGGAGTTGACTACAACATCTACGTCGGGCAGGACCTAGTAGAGAAGCACGTCTTCGATCCACTCTACCTTAACAACCTGCGGTTGTGGCAGCTCATGACAACCTGCGGAATCGTCTGGCAGCTGGACAAGATTAGGCCGGATCTTCCTGTTGCTCTCGAGACTGCTCACCTTATTCTCGTGCAGAACATTCCCCTCTCAATTCGTTTTCGGGAGGACGAGAAGAAGTTCGACGTTGACGGCGCCTATAACGTGCGGTACGAAATCGTCAAGAAGCGCATAGACAAAGCGCTGATCCGTGGCACTGAAGAAAGACTGACCCAACCGGGACATCTAGCGATCGTGTATTCGCACTCTCGCGAGTCATCCGAGTATCGGCGCTATCTCGATTATCTGACGGCTGCGGGATACTTCGAGGAGAACACAATTGAAGAATTTCTCCTCGACGACCTTCAGGGGGCCAATGGGCTGCGAGCCCTTCGTGTCAGGGTTGCTCCTACCCCGCCGGACATGGAAACGCGAATGCGTCCCGAACGAGTGCTGGAGATCGCAGCGAACCTGTCGCCGACCCGTGCGCGTGAGGGTGTGGAAGCTTCCTAACGCGGGCGGCTACAAATCAGGCAGGGACTTAGGGACGACGAACCATCCCAACTGACCGGCTTTCATTCCAATGGACGCCCACGAATCGCGAGCGAAGTTGATGCGAGCCAGGGCCGCGGTCGGAAACCGGACGTTGGCGCCCGTTAGCATGTTGATCGTTGAAGACCACGTCGGCTCGTGGCCTACGAGCATCACGCATTCAACCGAATCATCGATCTCGCGCAGCACGTCCAGAAGATCCACGGGCGACGCCTCATAGAGTCGCCTTGTAGAACGAATTTCGCAGTTCCACTTACCGGCTTCCTTGGCCATCAACGCCGTCCGGTATGCACGCTCGGCTGTTGAACTAACAATGAGATTCGGGACTTCATCTATTGCTTTAACAAATCTCCCGACCTTCTTGGCTGCCTTTTCGCCACGCTTAGCCAGCGGCCGTTCGTGATCGGACGCATAGTCAGCGTCCCAGTCGGACTTTCCGTGGCGAAGCAGCATCAAGGTTTTCATGGATTCGGAATGGAAGGAGCAGGTTGGAAGGTCGTAGTTGGGGAGATCCGGTCGAGGTCGAGCGCGAGGCCCTCGTAGGCGACCATCACGCTGATGCCGTGCGGCGCCAGATCATCTTGGCTGCGTTCACCGAGGGCATCCAATGCGTCATCACTTCGATCCGGATCATGGTGAAAGAGGACCAGAGATCTGACCCGAGATTCGATCGCCAGCTCGCACGCGGTCGATGCCAGACTATGTCCCCAGCCCTCCTTCATGGGCATCTCCCTATCCAGGTACTGGGCATCGTGCGACAGCGCGTCTGCGCCATCACAGAATTCGACTACCTCCTCAAAGGATGCGGCCGGTTCTCCCGGAGGATAGAGCTCGTTATCAGTGATATGGACGAAGCTTCGAGAGCTATGACGTACGCGGAATCCAAACGCACCGCCCGGATGGTTGACGGGCAGGCAGTCGACCCGGAGGCCGGACTCCGACAGCATTTCGTATCCCGTCTCGCCGACGACGCGAACATCGGATCGAAGGTCCTCGGGGCGAACCGGCCAGTAGACGCCGTCCATTAGATCAAGCGGCGTCCAGATCTCGTCCTCGTCCGGATATCCTATTACGTAGACGATCCGCCCTTCCTCAAACAGCGGCGCAAACAGTGGAAAGCCAAGTATATGGTCGTAGTGTCTGTGCGAGAGCGCAAGAAAGATGCGCTTGTCAGTTCCCTTCAGAGCCTTGCCCAGTTCCCGTATCCCCGTTCCGGCGTCCAGAATCAGAACGTCGTCGCCGACTTCCACACTGACGCAGGCGGTGTTGCCGCCATAACGGGCCGTCGAACTCCCCGGACTCGGCATCGAGCCTCTCACTCCCCAAAACCTTACAATCATCTAGATCTCTCCGCCGATGTTGGTCGCAGCGATACCGGTCGGGCCGCGTCCGCCTACGATGCAGCACTCGCCTCGGTCATGAAGACAATGATGAAGGCAAGAACGCTTACTGCAATCCCGATCATGAAGACGGTATATGACGTCCGCAAGAGGGCAAACTTCTTGGTAAGAACCCGCGCCATACCGTACAGATCGCGCATCATGCTTCGATACACGGCATCACGGTCCGTAAGCACCCATTCCAGACCCTGCAGAAACTCCTCTTCCGACAATTGTGATGCGTTTCCAAAAAAGAGCAGGTTGACGTCCTCTCGCATGGCCTCTTCCAGGGTGAGACCTTCTGACGGGCTGACCCGGGGACGCGCCGCAAGGACGGCATAGATAATCGCGATCACGCAGCCGACGAGCATGATAATCGTAGGCACGACCAGCCAAGCGTTCGAGTCGATCTTCGGCGCGATCGACGCGATGATGATCGACAGAATCAGGCCGTTGATGCTGATCATGATGTTGGCCTTGGTGTCGGCAAGTGCGGTGAGATCCAGATGGGCGCGGTACGCCGACCGGAACATCGTCTCGACGCCTCGCTTTCTGGTCCCAATCTTTTTCGGCTTCTTTTCGTCTGAATTCTGATCTCCGCCGTCCGTTGACGGTCCACCGGGCTTCCGCTGATTCTGGTCGCGAGACCCCGATTGCTCGGCTGAAGTCGAATCCGAACCGGCTTCCAAATTCTTGTCTTGATCATTCATACGATTAATGTATAGAAGCGCCGGGCTGTATTCCGCCTGCGCAACGTATTGAAATCCGCTATCCTTCTCAATAGCAGGCCAGGCATTGACGGAACCTGACGAGCGTACAGGATTCAACATCTTTGCCAGGAGTGCGTTCATCGGGCGACATGATTCGAAGTATTCTAGCACCATCCCTTCTACTCGCTGTTCTCATACTGTCCGGCCGAACGGCCGCCCAGTGCGAGGACGAGAACCCGGGAAATGCAGTCCTTGGGATCATGCCTATCCCATACAATCTGGGCGCACCGGATACCGTTCTGACGCTTGATCGACGCTTGCAGGAGATCTCCGGACTAGCCTGGCTCGATGACAACCAAATTGCCGCCATCAACGATGAAGATGGTGATCTGTTCGTGATCGACAGCCGGAGCGGAAGTATTCTGGAAAAAAAGCGATTTGGCGACAACGGCGATTACGAGGGAATCGCCCGCGTCGGGGAGGCCGTGTTTGTACTCAGAAGCGATGGCCGCCTTTATCACATACCGTTCTGGCGATCCGAGGAAATAGACGCCGCCCGAGTCAAAACTAACCTCTCGAAGTCCTGCGACGCAGAAGGGCTTGCGTTCGAGGAAGCGGCTCAAGCCCTTTTGATCGCTTGCAAGGAGTTCTCGGGGGAAGGCCGGAAGGGGATGAAGTCGATCTACGCCTTTTCGCTATCCTCGGGTACACTGCACGCGCAACCACGCTTGGTTATTGACGCCCTTGACACCAGGCTGACTCCACGCGAGGGCAAGGTAAGTCGATCGGTTAGGGAGTTGCTCCGCATGCCTCGCTTCAAGCCGTCGGGAATTGCAATACACCCGGTCAGCGGCGACATCTATGTTCTCTCGTCCAAGTCATACAGTGTAGCTGCCTTTTCGCGGGATGGTCAACTGGCTCACCGTGCATTCCTTGACCCCAATATCTTTCCGCAGGCCGAGGGCATCACGTTTTCTCCAGACGGGACTCTCTACATCGCCACTGAAGGTTCTTCCAAAGATGGCCGCCTCGCTTCTTTCACATACCTGAGTGGGGCAGATTTGTCACCTACGACTGGCGAGGATCCGGATTGACGGTTGAATTGTTTCCTGGTCGACCATGATTTCAATGACACAATGATCTCGAGCACTACCTTTTTGCTTCCATCCAATCGGAAAGACAATTGCGCAACAGGCCTATGAGATTCGCTTGTCTTCTGATTTCCGCACTGGCAGCGGTATGGTTCGCGGCTTGTGGCTCGACGAAGTTATACGTTGCCGAGTCGGATTCGGACTGGCAGGTACAGACCCCGCCAAATGCGGCAGCCGAGGTCTACCGTATTCTTCTTGTCGGCGATGTGGGTGCCCCGGCGACCGACCGGCCCGATCCCGTTTTGACCGCGCTCAAGCAGGAGCTTAATAATCTCGACGAGAACGCGGCGGTCATCTTTCTCGGCGACAACATCTATTGCTGCGGTCTGCCGGACTCCGGCAGCGCGGGCCGCGCCAAGGCCGAGCGTAGGCTGCTTACTATTCTCCAGGCCGTCGAGGACTTCGACGGTCGCATCCTGTTCGTACCCGGGAATCATGACTGGAACAGCTCCCGCGTCGGAGGGCTGGAGTCGGTGCGCCGGCAAGAACGCTTCGTGGAAGAGTACCTCGATAGAGGCAACACCTTCGTCCCAGATAACGGTTTTCCTGGACCAGTGGAGGTGGACCTCACGGACGACATCACAGTCCTCGCCATCGACACGGAATGGTGGCTAACCGATCACGCCAAATCTTTTGGCGACGACGGAAAGAACGAGATCGAGGAGCCCGCCGATTTCCTGCTCGAGCTCCGCGAAGAGGTCCTGGACGAGGACGACAAGAAGTTGCTCGTTGTTGGGCATCATCCGCTTCACTCGAACGGCGAGCATGCGGGCTTCTTTCCGCTGCACGACCATGTCTTCCCATTGACGCAGCTCTGGAAGAAA
Source organism: Rhodothermia bacterium (assembly GCA_018679295.1). GTDB lineage: Bacteria > Bacteroidota > Rhodothermia > Rhodothermales > JABDKH01 > JAHHLP01. The sequence continues at coordinate 5,548 of JAHHLP010000338.1, read as the reverse complement.
GCGTACGTACCGCTGCCTATCCTCGGATCAATTCCCCTGCTGTATGCCAGGTACTTCGGTGCATCCGAGCAGGACCTCGGGCATCACCGGTACCGGCAACTAAGAAGTTCGCTCGACCGGATCTTCGCAGAGCACGAAAACCTGGTGTATGCCTCCGGCCATGAACACAACCTGCAGTATTTCAAAGCCGGGCCGTTTCTGCATCCGGTACACTATGTGGTGTCAGGCTCCGGATCCAAGCGTTCCCCCGTCACCGGCGGGCACGACGCCGTCTTTGCCGCAGGAGTGCGCGGCTACGCATCGCTCCACTATTACGACGACGACTCGGTGTGGCTCTCGTTCTGGAGGACAGATGTCGCTGGAGAGGCACCCACTCTTCTGTTTCGCACCCGACTTAAGGATGCCGCGGTCCAGGTTCCGGACACCGAAGTCGCGGCATCGTCGGCCGAATACCCTGACTACTCCGACAGCGTCAAGGTTATTGCCATCAATCCCGAGTACGGAGCCGGCGCGCTGAAGCGGGCTTTCCTGGGATCCCACCACCGCGACCTGTGGACCACGCCCGTGGCAGCGCCCTACCTCGACATGGGCCGAACGGCTGGGGGCCTCACTCCCGTCAAGCGAGGCGGCGGCCTTCAGACCACCTCCATCCGGCTACGCGGCGCGAACGGCAAGCAGTATGTCCTTCGCTCGCTCGACAAAGACCCGTCGCGTTCGATACCCCCTTCCCTGAAGAACACGGTTGCGGTGGACATTGTGCAGGACCAGGTGACCAGCATCAATCCGTACGGTGCCTACATGATCCCTCCGATGGCCGCCGCGATCGGCATCTTCCACACAGATCCGCAGCTGGTCTACGTGCCCGACGATCCCCGACTCGAGCCGTTCCGTAACCTCGTTGCCGGACGGCTGATGATGTTTGAAGATCGTCCGGACGATGATATGTCGGACGAGGTCCGATACGGCCGCTCGAAGGATGTCGAGAGCGCCTCCAAGATGTACGAAAGCATCAACGAGGACAACGACGACTACGTTGATCAACAGATGTTCGTAAAGGCACGGCTCTTCGACATGCTCATCAGCGACTGGGATCGGCATCGCGACCAGTGGCGGTGGGCCTCATTCGACAATGAGGGCAAGGGGCGGCACTTTAAGCCGATTCCACGGGATCGCGATTGGGCGTTTAACAAGATGAACGGCCTGTTTCCGTCGATGGCCCGATACTTCGATCCGAAGTTTCAGGACTTCGAGAAAGACTACGGCAGCATCCGGGGCCTTACCGGAAACGGTCTCGAGCAAGACCGCAGGTTCACCGCAGCGCTGACCCGGGCTGACTGGCTGCAGGCCGCAAACCACATCCAGGATGCATTGACCGACGAAGTGATCGACGACGCGGTGCGGCGACTGCCGGAACCGATCTATGAGCAAGTTGGGCAGGACATAGCGTTGAAGCTAAGACTGCGTCGGGACAAGCTTCACACCGTGGCCGAAACCTACTACGAGTTGCTGGCAGCGACCGTGGACATCGTCGGCTCTCACAAACACGAGCGATTCGTCGTTCGACCCCTGGATAGGGAGACCACGGAAGTTCTTGTCTACAAGACCAGCAAAGAGGGCGAGATTCGCAAGCAGATCTACCAGCGAACGTTCTCTGCGTCAGAGACAGACGAGTTGCGTCTATACGGGCTGGGAGGCAACGACACCTTCGAGCTCCACGGATCGAGCCCGTCGATAAAAGTCCGCGCCATCGGGGGTCCGGGTGAGGATCGATTCGTCAACGACGCGGGAGCGCTATCCTCTCGATTTCACGTGTACGACACCGAAAAGGGCAACGCGTTCGAGCTGGAATCAGGAAAGGTTACGCGGACAGACGACCCTTTCATGACCAGCTACAACCCCAAGGAATACAAACACGACTCGCGATTTCCGCGCGCGTTCTTTGGCAGCAACCCGGACGACGGGGTCTTTGTGGGCGGGGGTATTCGTACCGTGTCCCACGGATTCAAGAAGCTGCCCTACGCGCGTGAGAACACGCTTCTTGCGAACTTCGCCGCAAAAACGGGCGCCTTCAACGTCGTGTATCGGGGACATTTCGTCAGGGCTATTGGCCCGTATGACTTGCTGCTGAATGCCTCGTGGCTTTCGCCGAACAACATCCGAAACTTTTACGGGCTCGGAAACGAGACTGAGAATGAGGAGGATGATCGGAAATTCTACCAAGCTCAGTTCACGCAGATTAACGTCTCCCCCCGACTCCGCCTGCACCATCCACTGGGTGCGACTTTTGAGTTCGGCACATTCATCAAGGTAACGGACGTCAAGCAGGACGCCGATCGCTTCACCGGAGCGCCGCAGGCAGGCGTGTCTCCCAGCAGCTTTGACGATCAGTGGTTTACCGGCGCCCACTTTTCGGCTGTGTTTTCGAAAGTGGACCAACCCGGAAATCCGAGGCAAGGGTTTCGAATGCGTAACGACTTCGTCGCGAACATCGGTGTCCGCAACGCAACAGACAGTTACGGCAAGATCGGTTCTGATCTCACGATATACATGTCCCCGTCGCTTTCACCTCAACTAACATTCGCTGCCCGTATCGGGGTAGAGCATACGATGGGCTCGTTTCCTTTCTACGATGCCAGCACGCTGGGCGGGGCCAACAACTTGCGGGGCCATCGGAGCACGCGCTTTGCCGGCCGTACGGCGTTCTACCAAAATCTGGAGATGCGACTGCGCCTGTTGCGATTCTCGGCCTACCTCGCCAACGGAGATGGCGGAATTTTGGGGTTCATCGACAACGGGAGGGTTTGGACGGAAGTCGATGCTCCAAACCGAACCTGGCATCAGGGGTACGGCGGCGGTCTCTGGGCGCACGTCCTGGACACGTTCACGATCGCGACCTGGGTCGGCGCTTCGGCCGACGATTTCACGTACACGCTGACCCTCGGATTCCAGTATTAGCCAGCGGCGGGTTTCGCACTACTGGCCGTTGGATCGGGCGCATTTATAGACGGCACTTGCATGGTCGCACGGACCACCAACAGGCGGGTTTGGCTTTCGCACCGTCACCTCAACCGAGTCGAGAACAGGCTGGCCTTCCAGCAATTCGTGCGCGATCAGGTACGCTAGTCTCTCGATCAGATAGAAGTTGTTGCTCGTGATTATCTCACGCACGCGTGCATACACCGCCTCGTAGTCGACCGTCTTGGCGAGATCGTCTTCGGCGGCTGCTTCCTCGAAGTTCAGCTCCATAGCGACGTCCACTTCGTAGCGCCCGCCGATGCGGTGCTCCTCTTGCATCACGCCGTGGTGGGCGTAGAAGACGCTATTGACGAGGCTGACTTTCCCGCGGGCCATATCTATTCCGGGTTTGGTGCTGGCGAATATACTTTGGTCGAGCGTGATCACCACGATCGATTGCTCGAAGTCGGCTCAACCCGGCCGCAATTCCGGAGGCAAGAACTCGAGATCAACCTTCAGAGAGTCGGCCGACAGGTCAGAACCGTCTGATAGCAGTCGCGACAAGTAAAGAGTGGCATATAGCCCCAGTACGTGGTCGCTACGCTTCCTGTGCTCGTCGAAAAACTGAACGACGTCGGTATTCCGCATTCGGTCGTCCACGTGCAATACCCTCGGACCGTGAGGACCGTCCGCGGCGTTCGCCGGAAAGCTCTTCTCCGGCTCATACAGCTTTGATCCAAAGTGACAGCCTACGCACTGCGTGGGAACTCGAAGGGGTCGCGGTTTGGCTGCGGTCTCGCTGGCTGGGCTTCCGTCAGGGCCGTAAGCGAAAAAGTCCCAGTACCCATCCTCGCGCTTGACCATTACCGTCACCTCGCGCACCAAACTGTCTTCCAGGTGTTCGGCTACAAAGGCGGTCCCTTCAGCGTAGACCAGCGCATCGCCGGCTGCTTCGTACCTGCTGATGGCCCCCACAACCAGCGACCGTTGAACGGCAACGCGACGACGCATCGTCGACATGACCCCCGTCACTTCGACAATCATCCATTCCGGGTCGTCTGGACCGGCGTATCCTATTCGGTTGAACAACTCGGTGGCTGTTGCGGGCTGTTGTCTCAAGCGAGGATACACGTCTTCCAGGAACGTGGCGAAGTCATCCCATCCGATGCCGGATTCTCCGGAGGCAGCCGTCCGAAGCCGCTCAGCCACCACGTAGTCGATGGCGCTAAGGCTATCGAGGTTTAGATAAAAACGACTGCCGCGTTGGGCGACAAGTCCAGCCGCAAATGGGTCGGACGGAGGACTCAGCATTCCTCCGGCATAGTAGCTGATCAGTTCATTCGAGGCGCGGCGACCAAGGTCAAGGTGCAGCCACCCCCCATCCGGCCCCAACCGGGAGGAGTCCTCCGGCGAACAAGCGAAGAGGACGAAGGCGAGTCCCAGGCAAGGCCAAAACAACTTCGAGGAAAACGGATTCATGCGTCGTGGATCATTTGATGGGCTGCCCCGAGAAAGGGTTCACTGCAAATAACGGGCTTGGCGGGCATGTTCCATAAGCCTGATTTCCGATCCAATCATTTGTACATTTATTCAACTCTCACACTCCACGTTTCCCGTCTGTATGTCGGACGAAAACGGAACACTTCTGACCGAATCGCTGGCTGTGACTGCTGTAGCCATAGCGGCGTTTACGGCTGCACTCCTGGGAACCGTCTTCGGAATCGCCGTCTCTCGTCGTCGAGGAAGATCGGGGGTACAGAAATCGGATATTGGTAGCAACGATGGGGGCGATCTCATCTCTTGGACGCGCTTGTCGAGGCTCGAGGCGGAGCTCGACGATAGCCGTCGTGAGCTTGAAGGACTGAAGCGCGACTACGAGCTTGACACCGGCTTGCTCAAGCAGGAGATACAACGCCTTGAGTTGTTATTAGGCCGGTTCTCTTCGCCGAAGGTTGAATCGGGTAGCAGGGTCAAGGGCCCGGCGCCCAAATCGGAGGAGGCCCCGGGCTATCACTCCCTTCGTCTTGTTGATCCACTGGCAGGTCCGGAAGGTCCGTTCTCTTATTCGACGCTGGCGTCTATCGAATCGGGCGCAGCCCTACGATCAACCGACTCGTAAAGGAGACATTGTTGGGATCTCCGCCAGTATCCTGAAATTCTCGACGCGTCGATCGATCTCCGTATTGGAGAGCGCCAGTAGCCGATCCGGACCGAACTGCTCCACAACAAAGGACGCCATCGCGCTTCCATAGATAACCGCCTTTTTGAAGGATTCGCTGGAGTAGTCGCGGCAATGTGACAGATATCCGGCGAAGCCGCCCATGAATGTATCGCCAGCGCCGGTAGGATCGTATATGTCCTCCAGCGGGAAGGCCGGTGCGCTAAAAATGCTTCCGTCTGTGAACAACAGGGCACCGTGTTCTCCTTTCTTGATGACAAGCACCTCCGGACCCATTGAGCGGATCACGCTTGCGGCACGTATAAGATTGGGCTCGTCAGCCAGCTGTCGCGCTTCCGAATCGTTGATGATCAGGCAATCGATCAGCTTGAGGGTTTCAAGAAGGCTGTCCGGCGTGTGCTCGATCCAGTAGTT
>JAHHLP010000294.1 GCA_018679295.1 Rhodothermia bacterium | reverse complement strand
GAGCAGTACCGTGCCCGCGTAACCGAGTACGCTTTGCGCGCGCACGCTTTCGAGATCGACGATATCGTATTGCGACGCACCGAGCGGTGGTCGAAGGCAATTCTGGCCGCCAACCTGCACTACCTGGATGGGCGGACGGTGCCCATGCCGACGCCCGCTCAATACAATTTCTTCTTCACACATGACCTCCTCCTAACCGATCTGGGGGCAGTGAGGTTTGACACCGCCCGGGTGGCTAGCGACCTGCGCTACCTCGCGTCGCTCGCGCAAGCTGACAGCCTGCTGCCTCATGCGTACTACTGGCGCAATGGTCGGTACGTGACCGAATACGCCGGGTCGGACAACTGGAACCACATGTGGTTTGTCCTGCTAACCAGCTCGTATCTGAAGCACAGCGGGGACGCTGGAACTGTTAGGATGCTGTGGCCGATGATCCAGAAAAGTCTTCGTTTGATGCTCAAAAACGAAAGAAACGGGCTAATGAATTCCGAAAGGCCGGACTGGTGGGATATCGGTCACATCTACGGCGCGCGTGCCTATCTGACGACACTGATGGTGCGTACCCTACGGTCATACGCCTATTTGGCCATCGAAATTGGGCACGAGGAGGATTTGTTGGCCGAACACCTGGACCTTTCGAACCTCATGCAGGAGCAGATGGTCGATCAGCTCTGGGACGACGACGCCGGTTACCTCCTGAACATGCTGGATTCGGTCGAGGTCGACAAGCACTTCTACTCCGGATCTTTGCTTGCCGGGGCCTTCGACCTACTGGGCCCTGCGAAGAAAGGCCGACTGTTGGAGTCGGCGGCGAGAGTGCTGCTCGATGAGAAGATTGGCATTCGCAACGCAATGCCACCGGACTACCTGGAATTGATCGATCGGTATCGATTTAATGGTCCAGAGGTCGGAGCTCCATATCAGTATATGAACGGAGGCGTGTGGCCGCAGGGGATCGCGTGGTATGCGATGGCAATGCTCGCGGCGGGTCGCCCTGACGAAGCGGAAGCCGTTCTGAAGCGATACCTCACTCTGGACGGGATCGAACAAAGTCCCAACGGCCAACCCGCCTTGTTCGAATACAGAAACGCGGATTCGTCGGCGCCGGGCTATGGCCGTATAGACAAGACCACGTTTTTGTGGGCGGGCGGGTGGTATCTCTATGTGCTCTACCAGCTGGCCGGCGTCCGCGAGAATGAATGGAACCTGTGGTTCTCTCCCGATCTTCCGAGCGGGTTTGGTGATATGGAATACGATCTAATGATCAATGGTGTAAGAAGCCGCGTTTCGTGGCGGGGACGTGGAGCATTCTTTCGACGAATTGATGTCGATGGGGAGCGCGTTCATTCTGCTGTGGGTCTTTCCCCAGCGATGCATGTCAACTTTACCCGCGGTATCCCCGATCAGCCTTATCTGGCTCGTGCCACGGGGATTGTGAAGAACGTCGCTTACGTGGCTTCCCATCGACGGCTGACCGTCGGAATCAGGGCCGTGCCGGGCCAAACGGTGGAAACCGTGGTTATTTCGCCGACACCGTCGGCGAGGATTCTCGTCGGCGACCACGACGTCACTGACTCAGCACGCGTCACAGCCAAGGACGGCGCGTACGTTGTGTCTCTTTCGTGGGTTAGTGAGCTGGCGAACACGACCCTGTCATTGGAGCTGTGATTCAGGACGGCTCTTCTACCGGACGGGTGCGGTTCTCGGAGCTGGCCAGTCAGACAAAAACAGCACCCCCTTGACTTGATGCGCTTCCTCCGCTACGTTTGTCGAAACGTTTCGACAAAAATATCGAACGACAGACCAATGGCCAAACGGCCTGGATCAAGGCGCAGGACGATCAAAGACGTTGCGGCGGAGGCCAACGTGGCGATCTCAACAGCGTCCCTCGCGCTCAACGGCAAGGGATATGTCAGCCAGGACACTCGCAAGAGGGTGCTAGAGGCCGCGAAGCGCCTGGACTACGTTCCGCAGCCGGCGGCAAGGCAGCTGGTAACGCAGGAGACGGGCAACGTCGGTTTCGTTCTCAGGGCAGATCATTTCACTCGGAGTGAACCGTTCTACACACGGGTGTTTCTGGGAGCCGAGTTTGAGGCGGAGCAACACGACCGTTACGTTCTGTTAGCCACCATCCCAGAGCAATATGTGCCGGGAGAGCATTCCCCGCGCTTTCTTCGCCAGCGAAACGTAGATGGAATTCTGGTGGCAGGAAAGGTCGCTCCCGCCTTCCTGGCGGAAGTGGAGGCGTCCGGGCTACCCGTAGTCCTGATCGATTTTGAAAAGGACCACCTCCCGAATGTCGTTGTGGATAATCAGGCCGGAGCCCGTAGCGCGGTCGATCATCTGTTGGGGCTGGGACATCAGCGGATCTCGTTTGTTGGGGCGGACATGGAGCATCCGGCGGTGGCGTCGCGGCTGGACGGCTACCGGCTGGCCCTCAGCGCGGCGGGGCTTCCGTCCGATCCGTCACTCATTCTAGCAAAGTCGGGCGGGAATCCGGATCGCGAGACCGGAAAGCAACTCGGCGAAAGGCTGCTCGCTCTGGAGCCGAGACCAACAGCAGTGTTTTGCGTCAATGACGCCACCGCGTTGGGAGTACTCGACACCGCGAAGAAGCACGACGTGTCGGTGCCAAGATCGTTGTCGATCATTGGCTTTGACGACGTGACCGGAGCTCAAACGTCTATTCCCTCGCTTACGACGGTGCGGGTCTACAAGGAGCAGCTGGGAGAGCTCGCCCTCCGATACCTGGCGGAATTGATGGGAGGTGCCGAACAACATAGCGACAGATATCAGCGAGGCTTCCACGACATCAAGTTGCCGACGGAACTGGTAGTCAGGAATTCGACCGCCCGACGGGAAGGAGACCACGAATGACTGCCGAAATCGTCATAGCGAGTTTCCTACGCGGCGCAATCTTCGTCCCGGCTTGCGTGTTTTTGGCAGCCGTCGCCGGCGTTTCGTTTGCGTACGCTCAGCAGGTCGGCATTGCGCGCATCGAGCAGATGCCCAACCTTCCGTCACCGTATGAAATGCGGGACTGGAAACAGGTGGCCACCGGCTACGACGCCATGGTCTTCGACTTCACGCTTACGGGCACGTATCTCCCGCTTGGCTGGCGCGTCGCAAACACAGTCAATTACCCCGAACACGGCAGCTTCGGTCTGACGACAGTCGTCGGAACACCGCGTCAGAACTCGGCCGAGGCTATCAACGTGCTTCCGGCGCTCATCAGCGCGACGCTCGTTGGGATCGACAAGAGCAACCAGAACGGCGACAACTGGGTGCTGATGGCGGAAGAGTTCTTCAATCGCAGGCCAGAGGAGAATGTGTATCTGAACCTGCCGGTGACGCAGAGCGGAGACGACTGGTGGTATGAGACCATGCCGAATGTATTCTTCTACCAGCTCCGAGACCTGTATCCGAACACCGGTGACTTTGACAATCAGTTCACGACCGTGGCGAACCGGTGGCTTGAGGCGGTCGCAGCGATGGGCGGTAGCGCGACGCCTTGGACCGTGCCAAACATGAATTATCGGGCGTGGTCCCTTTCGGCAATGACTCCGCGAACTGACGGTGTTCGCGAGCCAGAGGCGGCCGGGGCGATTGGATGGCTGCTCTACAACGCTTTTGTGGAGACAGGCGAGGAACGCTATCGCATTGGGGCAGAGTGGGCCCTCGAGTTTCTCAGCAGCCGCACCTCAAATCCCTCGTATGAAATTCAACTGCCGTACGGTGTGTATGCCGCCGCGCGCATGAATGCGGAGTTGGGCACGGCCTACGACATCGAGAAGATGCTCAATTGGTGTTTTGAGGTCGGACCCCTGCGGAGCTGGGGCACACTTGTTGGCACGTGGGGCGGCTACGACGTGCACGGGCTGGTCGGGGAGGACTCGTTCAACGATTACGCCTTCCTGATGAACGGCTTCCAGCACGCAGGTGCCCTCGTGCCGATGGTTCGTTATGACGACCGCTTCGCGCACGCCATCGGTAAATGGGTGGTGAACCTCGCGAACGCCTCCAGACTTTTTTACCCCAATTACCTGCCCGCCAGCCATCAAGACAGCGAGGAGTGGTCTTTCGAATACGACCCGGACTCGTACATCGGGCACGAGGCGCTGCGGCAGGAGAAATTCGGATTGCGTCCGTACGCCACGGGCGATGCCGTGGACGGCGGCTGGGGCTTCACCAATCTGGTGCTGTACGGCTCGTCACATGCCGGAATCCTCGGCGGCATCGTCGACACCACGGAGGTTCCGGGTCTTCTCCGTCTCGACCTTCTGAAGACAGACTATTACGCGGCTCCAGCA
>JAHHLP010000093.1 GCA_018679295.1 Rhodothermia bacterium | reverse complement strand
ATCGATCGTGCCGAGGTTATCGTCAGCGCGCGCGTGGTCGGCGGAATTCAGATGATCGATGGAGGCGAGGCGGACGACAAAATCGTGGCCGTTCTGGAGAACGACATGATGTGGAGCAAGGCGAAGGACATCAGCGATCTGCCTTCGATACTGGTCGAGCGAATACACCACTATTTCTCGACCTACAAGCAGGTACCCGGTGCATCCACGAAGGTATCGATCGAACAAACGTACGGACGAGCGCACGCGCTCCGCGTAGTCGAAGCGTCGCTTGAGGACTACGAGGAGGGATTTGGCGGCTAGCTATTCCCCGAAGGTGCTACCGTCAGGAAGTAACGAGGCCTTTCGCCCACTCGAAACGCGAAGGACTGCGCCGTCCGAGGGCCGTCTCATCACCAAATGCGAAGCCGTCTCCATGACTTCGAGGGCGATTGTGCTTCCGCCAGATGTCTCGAAGGTGACAACTGCCAAAGGAGACGCATCCTCCGCGTCTTCAACAAATCCGTCGCCACGAAGTGGCGCATAGCGGCGCACCCATCTCATTACCCCGGCAGAGTCGGCCGAAACCTCTACGCCGCCCTCCGGGCGCAGGCGCCATTCACCACTCGAAAGATCCAGCGAGTACGAACCTCCGTCTGACTTTTTGACCTTCGCACTGGTCACCGCGGATGCGGGTACGTTAACGACCACCTTGTCGCGCCACTGATCAAGGTCCGATGTCAATCGTATCGGCTGCGAGGTGGCAAAGACCCTCGAGTCATCACCGAGCCGGATAAACGTCCCCAAAAAGTCGGGGGTCTGGTCTCCTACCGTGACCTGTACATCTTCCTCGTCAAGGCGAACAACGATTTGAGCCGCCGCCGAGTCGACTCCGTATTTCCCGTGCCGCGACGGGTTAGCGGTGACCAGCGACCCGAACTCGAGATCAGCAAGGTTGTCGAGCAGACGTCGCACATGCATAGAATCGGCCGCCGCGTTGAACGGGGCGACCATCATCCACCTTCCCTCGGTTCGAACGACCGAGATGGTGTCCTCCTTCGTCAGCACCTCGAGACCCCGAACGTCCTCAACCTCCAGATCCCAATCAGGTACATCCAGTGTAGAGTAGTTCTTGTCGAATACGCCTGAAAGCCACGCGATGACGAGTAGGAGCGCCAGAACGCCCAGCAAGACGCCGATTCTGCCCGATTTCATGACTGCTCAGTCCAGTTTTAATCTTTTATGCAAGCAAGATTAGTCGCGGCCGCCAACCACCACAAATTCTCGGTTGCCCCTTCTGCGCCATCGAACCAGACCGACAACGAGTATGATCAGAAGAGGACCAAAGAGGTTGGAGTACTTGATCCACGGGCGACGTTTCTCCGGTACATCGTCCAGGGCTCGGGGCTCGATCTTCTTCGCCCGGATCGCCAACAAGTCGTCCTCCTGAACCAGCCAGTCGACGGCGTTCAGCGCAAACTCGATGTTTCCGGGCACGCGCCCCAGGATCGACTCGTTGATGAAGTCGCCGTCTCCCGCCACTACCATTCGCGTCGGCCGGCTCTCATTTGCTGCATCGAACGCGCTCGGAAACGTGCCCGTGTACGCCGCCGCCAGCGTGTACGGCCCGCCGCTGTAATCGGGGCGCTGCTCCATCATCGGCTGGATGAAGAAGAAGTCCTCCTGTGTGTCGCTTCTCGGCGACGAGTACACTAGCGGTTCTACGCTGATGCCAGCTGCAACGCTGCTGGTATCGATCGAACTCACGAAGTGAAAGACCACTTCACGGAGTCGCGACACCATTATGTTGTCGCCACTGAAACGTGTTGCGATCGGAAGGAATGGATACTCAATCTGACGGGCGATATTAAAGAATCCCGACTGCTGCTGCACCGTCACCGGAGAGCTCTGCACGTCCATGACGAGGTCGTTTCGAAGACCGATTCCGTACGCATCCAACAAGGTCTCGAAGCCCGTGGACAGCGCCGAGGCTTGGCCCTGCCGTAGATCCGCAGTCACCCGATTCAGGAAGAGGGCCAGACGACCGCCATCCATCACGTAGTTGTCGATGGCCTTGAGATGCTCATCTGGTATCGTGTCGGTCGGCGCCACGACGAGCAATGCCTCAGGTCGTGGCGAAATACCCGCATCGGAGATCGAGATGCTGCGAACGTCATAGTTCCGAGCAAGAGCCTGACGCAACGTTCCCATCTCCTGGAAAACGCTTGGCTCACCATGACCCTCGAGGAAACCGACAACCGGAAGCTCATCGCGCGTCAAACGGCGAAGTCCGCTGGTGATGTCATATTCCAGGGTGGAAAGATCCTCGACCACGGGAATCACCTCGCGCTCGCCGCCATATTCGATGGCAACGCCCATATAGGCGGACTTCAATTGAACGTTATCACGCTCGATAACCTGGATCTGCACAGGAGGGATGCGCAGACGCTGCGCCTCCTGCTCGGCCGACTCGTCTTCGGCCGGATCGATAAACTGATACTGAAAATTATTGCCGCCATAGGCTCGATAGTCGTCAAGCTTGTCCTTCAGGAATCTGCGGTTCGTACCGTAGGGAGCGGGAAGATCCGCGGTGAAGTAGGCCTTGATTGTGACAGGGTCCTCGAGGTTCTCAACGAGTTTGATCGAGGCATCTGAAAGCGAATAGACGCCGTCGTCGGTGAGGTCGACGCGGGCGAACAGGGTAATACCAATGATGTTGACCACAACAAGTATGAGGCCGATCACCATCAGTCCGGATCGTGTTGTCCAGTCTCTTTTCATAGCGCTCTTTCTGCTTCGACGTTCACCGATCTAATCATTCCGGCCGTCTCGCCAGATTGTAAGCTGTGAGCAAGCACACGAAGAAGGTTACGGAAACGTAGTAGAGAACGTCCCGCGTGTCGATGACACCCCGCAGCAGGTTGCGGTAGTGATAATCGATGCCCAGATACTGCAGGATTGAAGAAAGCCAACCAGGAAAGAATGGGGTCACTTTATCGATGAGATACAGCCCGAAGATCATCGCAAATCCGATGATGAATGCCACGATCTGGTTACGCGTCAGGCTGGATGCGAAGACACCTATCGCGGCGCACGTGACTCCAAGCAAGAAAAGACCGAGGTAGCCTCCAAAGGTGGCTCCGCCGTCCAGGTCTCCAAGGGTCGCCACGGTCAACGTGTAGACAAGCGTCAAGCCCAGAGCAGCGGCAAGCAGGATGGCCACAGCGAGGAGCTTTCCGGTGATGACCTGCCAGTCGCGAATGGGCATGGTCAGCAGCAGCTCAAGTGTCCCGGACCGGCGCTCTTCTGCGAAGGTAGACATCGTTATTGCCGGAATGAAGAAGAGAAAGATGAACGGCACAATGTCGAACACGCTTCGAAGTGAAGCGACGTTGTCGAGGAATAGCGAGTTCGCGAAGAACCAACCTGTGAAGAGCACAAACACGCTCAACACCACATAGGCGGCCGGGCCGTCGAAGTAGGCACGCAGCTCGCGCTTCGCTAAGGTCCAGGTTTCACGCATAGCTCTTGATTGCGAATGTCTATGTAGTCAGTTGCCTGAATACGTCCTCGAGGTTGACCTGCTCGCGATGAAGCTCCGTCAGCGTCCATCCGTTATCTACGGCGAGACGGAACAACTCCGGTCGAATATCTGCCGAACCCTCCGCCGAGACGGTCCACAGGGTCTCGCCGTTTTGCGCGTCTTCCTTTCCCAGAACCCGCACACCTTCGATAGCTGACACACGCTCGCCCACGTCCGCTGCACCATTCAGGACTCCCACGACGACGGTCTGGCCTCCGGAGAAGCTTGCCTGCAAATCCTCGGGCGTTCCATCGGCGACCAGCTTCCCTCGATGAATGATCAACACGCGATCGCACGACGCCTGGACCTCGGGCAGGATGTGCGTCGACAGAATGACGGTCTTTTCCTGACCGATCCGGCGGATCAGCTCACGAATCTCAATGATCTGGTTTGGGTCAAGGCCCGATGTTGGCTCATCGAGGATGAGAATGGGCGGGTTGTGAATCATCGCCTGTGCAAGACCAACGCGCTGCCGGTATCCCTTGGAAAGTGCCTCAATCCGCTTTCCCAGCACCGCTTCAAGGCCGCAAACATCCACCATCTCTGCGATTCGGGCGCCATGCTGGTCGTCCGGAATGCCGCGCATCGACGCAACAAAACGCAGATAGTCGTAAGTGACCATGTCGTGATAGAGTGCCGTGCTCTCCGGTAGATAGCCGACCTTGCTCCGCACCGCGAGACCGTCGCTACGAACGTCTTTGCCGTCGACTACCACGGTACCCTCCGTCGGAGGCAGGTAGCAAGTGATGACCTTCATGGTAGTCGACTTGCCGGCGCCATTCGGACCAAGAAAGCCGAGAACCTCCCCCCGACGAACCTCGAAAGAGATGTCGTCCACGGCGCGTTCGGCACCGTAGCGTTTGGTGAGATTTCTTACCTCGATCATACGAAGTCGATGTATTTGTGCACCCGAAAGTGAGCCACCGCGATAGCGGGATGGCGAAACGGTTTCATATTTTGCCTCACGT
>JAHHLP010000413.1 GCA_018679295.1 Rhodothermia bacterium | reverse complement strand
CCTCCAGCGCCGGGTCTGCAAGCGGCTCCATCTTGACAAACCACTGCCGGGAAATCAGCGGTTCGATGACCTCCTTGGAACGACTCGAGACCGGAACGTTGACCGTGTAAGGCTCGACCTTCTCGACAAGGCCGAGTCGCTCAAGATCTTTGACCACCTGCTTTCGAGCAACGAACCGATCCATGCCCGCGTATGGCCCACCCTTTTCACTGATGGTGCCGTCCGGATTCATGATGTTGATGACTTCGAGATCATGACGCTGTCCGATGTCGAAGTCGTTCTTGTCGTGGGCAGGCGTGATCTTGAGCGCTCCCGCACCAAAGTCCATCTTGACATATTCATCGGCTACAATCGGGATCTCGCGGTCAAGGAGGGGCAGCAAGAGAGTCTTGCCCACCAGGCCTTCGTATCTCTTGTCATCCGGATGGACAGCCACCGCCGAGTCGCCAAGCATGGTCTCGGGTCGGGTTGTCGCAATTGTTACGCGGCCGCTCCCGTCTGACAGCGGGTAGCGAACATACCAGAGATGGCCGTCTCGTTCGACGTTTTCCACTTCCTCATCGGAGAGCGCAGTCCTGTTTTCCGGATCCCAGTTGACGAGGTAGTCTCCGCGGTAAATCAGACCCTCTTCATACAGTTGAACGAACACCCGCTGGACGGCTCTTACGTATCGGTCATCCATCGTGAAGCGCTCGCGGCCCCAATCGCACGAGTCGCCCAACCGCCGCTTCTGCTGGAGGATGATGTCACCGTACTTGTCCACCCACTCCCAGACACGGTCGACAAAAGCGTCCCTGCCGACATCGTGCCGCGTGATGTCCTCTTCCTCACGAAGAGACCGCTCCACGACGTTCTGCGTCGCAATGCCTGCATGGTCCTTACCGGGCATCCAGAGAGCCTCGAAACCTTGCATCCGACGAAGTCGCGTGAGGGAATCCTGAACGGTATCCTGAAGTGCATGCCCCATGTGGAGCCTGCCAGTCACATTCGGGGGCGGCATCATGATCACATGAGGCTTGCGCGATGAATTGACTTCAGCGCGGAAGAAGCCATTCTCTTCCCAGAATGCGTACCATTTCGCCTCAATAGCGCCTGGATCGTAGGCAGACCTGTTGACCAGCGAACCTTTCTCGCGTCCGCGTTCCATTATGAAGCCTTTCAGTCGAATGATGGGCGATTCAAGACAACGACGCCGATAAACTCAAAAACCCGGCACTTGATCGCCGGGTTCAGGCATCGGCTGACACCGAAACAGTGAAAATACGAGATGCGAGAACAACTTTCCGTAGCCCGGTAGGCCGAGGTACTCGCTCAACCGACCAGCTCAGCCGGTTCCGGAACCACGCGGTCCAATACCCTCGCCGTGGACAGGACACCCGGCAAGCCGGCTCCCGGATGGGTTCCGCCGCCGACGAAGTAGAGGTTCTCGACGTCCTCGCTTCGATTGTGCGGCCTGAAATAGGCACTCTGGGTAAGCCGCGGCTCCACGCTGAACGCGGCTCCCTTGTACGACAGATAGTCGTCCCGAAACCCTTGGGGCGTGAGGACTCTTGACGCCACGATCTCGCTCTCGAGACCGGGAAGAATTGACTGACTCAGATACGAACTGATCCGGCGGCGATACTCTTCTGCAAATTGGAGCCAGTTGGTTCCACTATCGAGATGTGGAACGGGCGATAGCACGTAGAAGGCATCGCAGCCCGCCGGCGCCATCCCGGGATCCGTCGCCGTTGGTCGGTGGAGATACAGACTGAAGTCGTCCGCGACAACCTTGTTCTCAAAAATGTCCTCGAGCAGTCCGCGATATCTTGGGCCAAGCAGGATGGTGTGGTGAACGACGTCCTCGTACTTGCGCCGCGTGCCGAAGTACCAAACAAAAAGGCTCATCGAGAAATCGAGGTTGTCAATGCGTCGATTGCTCCAGCGCTTGCGGTGCTCCGGCGCGATAAGATGCCGGTAGGTCCAGGCGACGTCGGCATTTGAAACGACGATGTCCGATCCGATCTTCTCACCATCCGAAAGCATCACCCCTTTTGCACGACCGTGATCCACGATGATAGACTGCACTTCCGTACCAAGCCTAAAGGACACGCCAAGTCCCTTGGCCAATTTCACCAAGCCCCTCACGATCGCGCCCGTTCCTCCCATCGCATAGTGCACGCCCCACTTTCGCTCCAGATACAGTATCAGTGAGTAAATGGAGGTGACCCTGAATGGATTTCCGCCTACCAGTAGCGGATGAAACGAAAGCACCTGGCGGATCTTTTCGGTCCCAATGAACTTCGAGACGAGGCTATACACAGATCGGTGGCTCTCGAGACGCACCATCGCCGGGATGATTCTCGCCATGTCGCCCAACGTGTCGAATGGCACGTCGCCGAGCTGCTCGAAGCCTACTTCGAAGATCCTTCGGCTTTTCTGAACAAAGCGGTCGTAGCCGTCGGCATCCTCTTCCGAGAATCGGGATATTTCCGCGCGCATGCGATCCCGATCACCCGTGTAGTCGAACGAACTTCCATCGTCGAAACGAATTCTGTAGAACGGATCGACAGGTCGCAGATCGACGCTGTCTTTCATGTCCTGCCCGGCCATTTCCCAAAGCTCCTCCAGGAGGAAAGGGGCCGTGATGACGGTCGGCCCGGCGTCGAACTTAAAGCCGTTCTCCTCGAACACGCGAGCCCGACCACCTGGCTGGTCCAGCCTATCTATCACGGTTACGCGATATCCACGAACGCTGAGACGGATGGCGGCTGCCAACCCGCCAAAGCCGGCGCCAATTACCAGCGCCGATGCAGGACAGTCGCTTTCAGAACGATGGGGCGATTTCAGGAGTGTTGGCTGCAAGCGCCTAAAATTTGTTTAGTCAGGGCCTAATGATGATGAGTCGGCCGCACTCCACAAGGAATTCAGTAAGAGGCTGATCGATTCAAATTGCAGTTCGAGAGTTTGTCGTTGGCAGTGCAGACTCCGGTACGATTCGCCGCTCACATGACCGACGACGTTCATTTGAACAACGTTAGCGAAAATACGTAACGTTCAAAACGTTCACGCACAACATTCGGCGGCACAGGGAGAAGTGTCGATGAAAAGTCTGCTGCTAGTTATCTAGGCAGGCGGCTTCTCAGTTCATCAAGGCTGTCGCCGCCAAACTTCTCGAGGATCGCGTTCGCGATGGCCAACGCGACGGACCCCTCGGCAACTGTGGACGCAGCCGGGACGCTCGTGACGTCGCTGCGCTCATACCGCGTCGGGCGGGATTCCCCGCTTTCAATATCGACGGTCTGCAACGGCTTGATCAGCGTCGGAATGGGTTTCATGAAGCCCCTCACTATGACGGGCATCCCGTTCGTTATCCCTCCCTCGATACCACCTGCCCTGTTTGACGATCGCTGGAAGTGACCTCTCTCTTTCGCGATCTCATCATGGAACCGCGACCCCGGTGTCCGCGCCGCATCGAAGCCATCCCCTACCTCCACGGCCTTCTGACCCTGAATCGACAGTATCGCTTGAGCCAGAATTCCATCCAGACGTCGGTCCCAATGCACGTACGAGCCAAGACCGACCGGGACGCCTGTCACCACGATCTCGTACGCTCCGCCCAAAGAATCGCCGTCTTTCTTTACTGAAGAAATATGTTCGACGCATGCACGAGACAAATCGGGGTCGATCATCCGGACGTCGCTCTGGTCAGCCTCCGCACTGAGTGCCTCGGAACCAGATCGGATCAGCCTGTCTCGCGTGTTCTGATAATCTCCAGGCGACGCATATCCAACCTGGCCGATGCGAATCACATGACTGCCGATTTGAACGCCCAGTTCCTTCAGCAAAATCCGACCGAGGGTGCTACAAGCCACACGC
>JAHHLP010000444.1 GCA_018679295.1 Rhodothermia bacterium | reverse complement strand
TATTGGCGGGGGCGGGTTGCAGGGCCATTCGCGGTGCGTCCCGAATTCTGCGGCGCCTTCATAGTCGCCGACAACAATCCGGGCTCACGGCAGTTTATCTTGCAGTAACCTCAAAGTAAGCATTTCGGTGATAATCGGGTGGTTCGGGATGTGGCATGACAGCATTCTCGGCACTGTTGGTAACACTCCGCTGGTGCGGCTAAACAAGGTAGCCGCGGGTGCACCTTGCACCGTACTTGCAAAGGTCGAGTTCTTTAATCCAGGCGGGTCCGTAAAGGATCGCATTGGTGTGGCCATGGTCGAGGAGGCTGTCCGGCGCGGAGACTTGCGGCCGGGCGGCACGATCATCGAGTGCACCAGCGGTAATACTGGTGCCGGCGTCGCACTCGCTGCGATTGCGATGGGCTTCAAGTGCATTTTTACCACGACCGACAAGCAGAGCCAGGAGAAAATCGACGTGTTGCGTGCGCTCGGCGCGGAGGTCCGCGTGTGCCCGACCAACGTAGCGGCAGACGATCCGCGCTCGTACTACTCGGTTGCCCAACGCCTCGCGCAGGAAATTCCGAACTCCGTCCACCTGAACCAATACGATAACCCGGACAACGAGCAGGCCCACTACGACACGACGGGACCGGAACTCTGGGAGCAGACCGAAGGCAAGATCACTCATTTCTTTTGCGGATCCGGAACCGGCGGTACAATATCTGGCACAACCAGATATCTGAAAGAACTGAAGTCAGATATCAAGACAATTGGCGTCGATCCCTTCGGCTCTGTTTATTACAAGTACTTCCATACGGGCGAGTTTGACGAGGATGAGATCTACCCGTATTTGACGGAAGGCGTCGGCGAGGATATCCTCGCAGGCAACATGAACTTCGACCTGGTCGACGACTACGTGCGGGTCGACGATAAGACGTCAATGCAGATGACGAGGCGCCTCGCCCGGGAAGAGGGATTGTTTGTCGGGCAGTCCTGCGGCCTTGCGGTGGCCGGAACGTTGCAGTGGCTTTCGGATCACAGGGACGAGGTCAAGAATACGGACATCGCCGTCGTGATTTTGCCCGACAACGGCTTCAGGTATCTGAAGAAGACCTACAACGACGAATGGATGCGCGGGCACGGCTTCCTTGACGAAGCCGTCGACTTCACCGTGGAGCGTGTGTTGAAGGGCCGGGGTACCAGTAGCAAGATGTTCTCCGTAGCTCCGGACAGCACGCTGGGAGACGCCATATCTTTCATGATGCAGTATGGGGTGTCGCAGCTTCCCGTCATGGACTCGGGTTCGGTCGTTGGAAGTATCAACGAGTCTGTCATTCTGAATCATCTCATCGAGCATCCGGGTGCGCGCCTGGAGCCGGTCCGGACCATAATGAAGGGACCGTTCCCGATTGTCTCGCCGCGGCTGGAGCTCGTCGAGCTCTCGGCGCTGCTGGATCAGGGCAGCGGCGCAGTGCTTGTCCCCGCGGGCGACGATGGTCATTACGAGATCATCACCAAGAGCGACCTGATCAGGACACTTGCTGGTTCGAGTCGCAACGGATCATCATCAAATCAGAAGAGCTGATATGAATAGCAACGACCAGGCTGCACAGTCGGCGCAGTCCCAACTCAACATTGAACTGAACGAGGACGTTGCTGAGGGGCTATACTCGAACCTCGTCATGATTGCGCATTCACCCGAAGAGTTCATACTTGACTTCATTCGGGTGATGCCGGGTGTGCCAAAGGCTCGCGTCAAGAGCCGAATCATCGTTACCCCCCAGCACGCAAAGCGCCTGCTCAATGCGCTTGCCGAAAACATTGAACGCTACGAGCGCAGTCACGGAGAGATCGTCGAGCGGACTCCGCCGGGTCAACCCATCCAGTTCGGAGGTCCGAGCGGAGAGGCCTGACCCGTACGGCTGTTGTGCCGGACGCGTCAACCTTGCAGCCGTCACTTTCGGGTCCGGGCCACAACCACGAAGCCGATGATGAAGAACACGGCGTGTGGCAGCCAGGCTGCGACGACAGGCTTGAGCGCTTCCGTGTATCCGAACGGTTCAACGAATTTCATCACGGCAAGGTAAATGAACGCAATCGCGAGTCCGATGCCGAGTTGCACAGCCTGACCACCCCGGCGACGAACCGACGCCAGCGGCACGCCTATTAGTACCAGGATAAAGTTCGCGATGGGATAAGAGAATTTTGAATAGTATTCGACACGCGCACGACCAAGGTTGTCGGCACCCGCGCGATTGAGCGCGTCGATATACTCACGTGCCACCGGGATCGTCATCGACTGCACATCTTTCTCCGTCCGCGCAAAGTCGCGAGGAAATACTGTAAGAGCCGTGTCGAGGACAGCTATTTCTTCTCGCCTCTCAAGCCCGTCCTCGGTAAACGTTCTTCGTACAGCTGCCTGCAGTCGCCAAACCTGCAGCGAGTCGACCCACTGCATGCGGATTGCGTCAATGCGCTCCTCGAGGCGCTTGCCGCCTGAGAAACGCTGAAGCGAGGCGCGATGTCCGATTTGTGAGCGCCTATCGAAGAAAGCGACGGTCACAATACTGCCCGGGCTTTCCTGCCGGTGGATGTCGTTGGAATCGATTTGGCGTGGTGCCTCCTTTAGAAATCGCTCCTCGAAATCGAGCCGAACCACGTTGCTCTGGGGTACGAGCCACCCGTTAAACCAGAACATCGTCGCCGTCAAGACCAGTCCCACGATGAGGTACGGAAGCAGCAGTCGTTGGAGGGAGACGCCGCTCGTTTGCAGTGCAGCTATTTGTAGCTGCTGGGATAGCCGGCCAGTCAGGTAGACGCACGACATGAAGACGGCAAGCGGCGAAATCAGCTTGACCATCTCCGGTACATAGCTCGGATAATAGATGAGGAATACCTGCCGCATCTTGGCGCCCCGGTCCATGAAATCATCGATGTGTTCGACGTAGTCCAGTACGATGAAGAAGACCACGAGAGCCGTCACCAGAACCACGATGCTGATCGAAAAACGAAGCAGAATGTGCCGATCGAAGGTTGTGAGCATCAAGCCAATGTAAAAAAGGCCAAAACCGGTCCGGTGGGCGGGTGGAACGCTGCAGGTACGCTGGAATGTTTCGACGGCGAGGGCGTACTTTGACGCCCGTCCGCAATCAAGATAGGTCCTTATGAAACTCCACGAATATCAGGCCAAGCAAATTCTCGCCTCAGCAGGAGTCAACACGCAGCCAGGAGTGGTTGCGGAGACAGTAGAGGAGGCAGTTGCGGTGGCGCGAAAACTGCACGAGCAGAACGGAAACGATTTGTTTGTGGTCAAGGCGCAAATCCACGCTGGTGGGCGCGGCAAGGGAGGTGGAGTCAAACTGGCCGAGGGCGTTGATGGTGTACGCGAGAAGGCCGATGCGATTCTGGGGATGATGCTTAAGACGCATCAAACCGGGCCGGAAGGCCAGAAGGTGCGGAAGGTCCTTATTGCAGACGCCGTCGACATCGAGAAGGAATACTATGTAGGTGTCACCCTCGATCGGCAGACGAACATGAACGTGATCATGGTCTCGACCGAAGGTGGCGTTGAGATCGAAAAAGTCGCTGAGGATACGCCGGAGAAGATCCTGAAGGAGTACGTCGACCCGGCAATAGGACTCCGGTCATTCCAGGCTCGCAAGCTGGCGTTTGGCCTCGGCTTTGAGGGCGCCGCGCTGAAGCAAGCGTCGAAGTTCATCTCCTTGCTCTACAAAGCTTTTGTCGATAACGACTGCACGCTGGCAGAAATCAACCCGCTCGTACTCACGAAGCAGGGCGACGTACAGGCCATCGACGCGAAGATCTCGATCGACGACAACGCTCTGTTCCGGCACGGTGACCTGACCGCACTTCGCGACATTCACGAGGAAGATCCGCTTGAGGTAGAGGCCAGCGAGTACGGGTTGAACTATGTCAAGCTCGACGGAAATGTCGGCTGCATGGTCAATGGTGCCGGACTCGCAATGGCAACGATGGACATCATCAAGCTCGCGGGTGGCGAGCCGGCGAATTTCCTCGACGTGGGTGGCGGTGCGAGCGCCGAGACCGTCGAGGCAGGATTTCGGATCATTCTGAAGGACCGAAGTGTGAAGGCGATCTTGGTGAACATCTTTGGGGGGATCGTGCGGTGCGATCGCGTTGCGACCGGAGTGGTCGAGGCTGCCAACAACGTTAAGATCGCCGTACCGCTGATAGTGCGACTGCAGGGTACCAATGCAGAAGAAGGGCAGCGGATACTTCAGGAGAGCGGACTCAAGATCGAAACGGCTATTCTATTTCGCGAGGCTGCCGACAAGGTCAACGCGGCACTTGAGGAGTTGGCAGTGTGAACTGGCAAAAGGCGCCGCAGTCGAGTAAGAGCGGGTCGGGCCAACGGAACAGCGGCTCCCAGGGAGACGGCATCAATCTCGAGGCGGTCACAAAGTCCTTTGGCGAAGTTGTGGCGGTCGACTCGGTCACGCTCGCCGTAGCCGAAGGTGAGTTCTTCTCCCTGCTCGGACCGAGTGGCTGCGGGAAGACGACCTTGCTTCGAATCGTCGCCGGATTCGAGCCGCCCGACTCGGGTCGTGTTGTGATTCATGGTCGTGACGTGACGGCATCCTCACCGCGCAAGCGCCCGACAGCGATGGTCTTTCAGAATTATGCACTGTTTCCGACGATGACCGTCAGCGCCAACGTGGAATATGGCTTGCGGGTGCGGCGAATTCCACGTGCCGAGCGAAAGGCTCGGATGCGGAAGGCGTTGGAACGGGTCGGGCTGCAGGCGCTTGAGGATCGACCTGTGGACCAGCTCTCGGGAGGCCAGCAACAACGTGTTGCCGTAGCAAGAGCGATTGCCGTGGAACCGGAGGTGCTGCTCTTCGATGAGCCTCTATCGAACCTGGACGTGACGCTCAGGGAAAAGACGCGCGCGGAACTGATAGAGATTCAGGATCGCCTTGGAATTACAAGTATCTACGTAACCCATGACCAGGAAGAAGCACTGGCCCTGTCTGATCGGATTGGTGTGATGAACCACGGGCGCCTCCTCGCCGTTGGTACGCCGCGGGATCTTTATGAGCATCCGGCGTCGGCCTTCGTAGCAGGCTTCCTTGGGGGAGCCAACCTGATCGCGGATCCTAAGGCCGTGTACAGTCTCACCGGGGAAGAGGATCGGCAAGGAGAGGTCCTCGCTGTGCGGCCCGAGCATCTTGTTCCGGCCTCAGAAGACGCGGGGCTTCGCGTCACAATCGACAGTAGTCAGTATCTTGGCTCGAGCATCGAGTTCGCGGTCAGCGCCGGGCGTACACGTCTCCGTTTGCGATTGTCACCCGATATCGGCGTTGAGACCTTCACCGCACTTCGCGCTTCCAAGTGGAAGTGGGTGGACGACGATCTGGACGACCAGTCTTCAGCGAAACGGCTGTCAACTTGAACACGATTCGAATTGAACAATGAAGTTTGAGGGTGCCACCGAAAGCGTTGAGATCCGAGAGGGTCTCGAGGGTTTGACCCCTGCGCGTATTGCAACCCTTTATCGGCGTGCTCCGCTGGTTCGGTCGATCTATAGCGCGGAACAGATTTGGAGTATGTATGAGGCCTCCACGCACGTGTACGCCGCGTGGCAGAACGACCACCTCGTCGGCATTGCGCGAGTCCTGTCGGACGGCGTGCTTCAAAGTTATCTATGTGATCTCGCCGTGGAACCGGATGTGCAACGGTCGGGCGTAGGAAAGGCGCTTTTGAATCGAATTGTGGAGGCTTGCCGGGGGACCGAACTCATCCTTCGGGATTCCACCCTGTCGGCGTCGTTCTACGAGCACCTGGGATTTAAGCGGGTGGACAACGCCTGGCGTATGAACATCAAGGGCTAGCCCTTAGAAGCCGGTGACGCTTCCCAATCTTCCCTTGATGTCGGACCTCGGCTGACGTATTCGGAGGAGCTCGGCGAGATGCCCGCTCTTGACGTGTAGATCAAAGCCGTAGCTCTGGAAGTCGCCGAACGGAATCCAGTTGATAGACATCTGCCAACATTCGAAGTCGCGGTATAGCGCCAGGCTCGTCGTCACAAGCTCCTTGAGTTCGAAGTCATAACCCGTGCGCGCCGACACCTTCCAGTTCGGCGTCAGGTTGAAGTCAACATTCGTATTCATGATCGCCCTGCGCGTGGATCGGGTGCCGGTCTTTGTGAGGCCGTACGTGAAGTCAACGGAAAGGGACCACGGTATCGAGAAGTCGGAGTAGGCAGCTCCGCCGAGATTCTGGTTCAATGCTCCGCTTATCGGATCAATCGTTCGGTCGAGTGGATCAAGTGCGCTCGGAACGGATCTTGGGTTCTCCACCGGCCGCCGCTGACCGCGCTGACTGCTACGCATGGATGCTCTTGCGGAGACCGAGAATTGTCTTAGTCGCGCAAAGTCAAATCCGCCGAGGTTGAAGACATACTGGTTGATCGTCTGTCCCGTTTCGGTTTGGCGGTAGGGCGAAAACGTCGACCTGAAGTTGACGTCGACCGCTCCCAGAATTCGCGACCTTGCGTTAAGCGTGATGTCGCCCATCTTCAGCGAATCCGCCGCGAAGTTGTACCTGCTGCTAACATCCAGGTTGAGAAGCTTCACCGTCCGTCCTCTTCGAGTCTCGGAGGTGGTGTCAGCAGCCACCCGCTTCGTTTCGAATGTGTTTGCGATGGAGTAGGAGAGGGCCTGTTGTTTTCCCTGACGGACGCCCGACACGATGGAGTATTCGAAGAGCTGACCTGTCGTGTCCGCGTATGTTCGCGTATATCCCCACTTGTCATCCCCGAAATCGGGTTGGTAGCTAAAGGAAAGCGTAGGCCTAACCGTGTGGCGAAGGCCAGAGTACGGACCTACCGAGAGAGGGAAGATCCCGTAGAAAGTTGTGTTCGTCGAGATGCCCGTTGAGAACTGGCGCAGAGCCAGAAAGCCGGGCACACTTTCACGGACGACCGCGTTGGTCGAATCAACCACACTTCGTCGCTCGGTTCGGATGAACCAATCCTCTTCGTAGGTGAAGTTGGGCGACACGTTGAGGCGAAGGTTGCCAAGGAGCGGCAGCCTGTTCAGGGTGAACGCGGCACTGATGGGGATGTCGTGCGATGCGCGGAATCGAAACGGCTCATCGCTTCCCGTTGCGCGCCGGTACTTGTCGGGCGAGAGGAAGGCCTCATACCAGCTTATGTCTGTCGCAGCCGTATCGCCTTGGGAAAGAAGCGTTTCATCGGAGAGAGGAGTGAAAGAGTATGAGTTAGAGAGGTTCATAGAGTACCGAAACGACAGCTTCTCATACCACTGCTCCCTTTCACCGGGGCCGCGAGAATCACGGAGAAAAGGTTTGGAGGTATTCTGCGTGAAGCTGAAAGACGGAACGGTTAGGTCGACGCTTCCTGTTTCAAAAGATTGCCGTTGATTGAGGTTGACCGAGATGCTTCGCGCCCCGCGCGCCCACCGTTTACGGTAGGCCACCGAGGACGACACAGTCTGGCGAACCCGGTCATCGTAGGCTTCTGATACCGCACGCAGAAAACCCGAAGTCGTGAGGTCTACGTTTGCGCTAAGTGAAGAGGTAGGATTGAGGGTCTGGGAATGATTCCAACGTATCGATCCCGTCCGTTGTACTTCGAAGTCTGGGTCTCCTGATTCGCCATTGCGAAGACGCGCAAAGTCGAGATTCAGGTTGCCGTTGTAGCGGTACCGTCGGTTGTAGCGAAAGCGAGTGGACGTACGAAAGCTGCCGCGGCTCCAGATTCCCAGTCGCAGCTGCAGGTCCGTGTAGTCGTTCAGTGCCCAGTACCAGCCCCAATCCCGCAGATAGAATCCAAACTCATCCTCGCCATACTGAGGCGGAAGCGGACCAGACCTTCGTCCCTCCACGGCTGGCAGTATGCCGAACGGCAGCCATAGCGGCATGGGAATGTTGAAAATGAACAGTTGGATGGGTCCTGTATATACCCACTTCTGATCGACGACCTTCATCTTGCTGGATCGTAGTGAGTAGGACGGGTCATCAACGCACTCGCAGGTTGTATAGACGCCGTCCACGATGTAGAGCGTGCTGTCTTCAGTGACCTTGGCTACCTCCGCGCGAATAAAGCCGTCCTCGAACTGCGTCCGCGCGTCCACGACTCGTCCGCGATCCGTTGACATGTTGTATGCCATTCGCCGACCGCGAAACACTTCGTTTCCTTGTGTGAAGGTTGGATAGCCAGCGGAGGTCGTGTCCTTGTCGGAGGCGTACGCACGCAGTTCATCGATCTCAAAAAGGATGTCGATGCCTTCGGCTTCCAAGGTCGCCTTTTCGTACTCCACTCGGGTGGCCCCGAATAGATGTCCAACATCGCCCGCTGCTTCATCGAGCGTTAGTACCAGGGAATCCCGAGCTGAGAATCGGACGGGGCTCTTGAGCCCTCCCTCGGGCGCCGGCTGCGACGTAGTAACGGACGTGCGTGGAGGGGTTCGAACGAGCGCCGCCGCTGAGTCGGTGGGTACGGGCGGCTCGACTGCCAGAGAGTCGGGACGGACCGATACGCTATCGCGATCCTGTGCTTGTGCTACCGAGACGAAAGAGGCAAGCGAAAGCAGGATCGTGAGTGCGAGACGGCGACCAGGCACCGTAGCTCGAGAGGTCTGCGACCGCAGCGCGCGTGTTGACGAACGGGCACTAGCCGGGAACGCGGCCTTCTTGCGCAACCTTCCGATCCGTCGACAACTCATCCAGGTACTCAAAAATGAGGCGGGCCGCCCCGAGCATACCGACCTCATTGCCCAGGGTTTCTTGAATGATCAGGAGGTTGTCGCTCAGGCCGGGTGTGACAAACCGAACAATTGTCTTGCGGGCCGTGTCCAGGATATAATCTCCTGCCGCGGACAACCCGCCACCTACAATTATCGTCCGGATGTCGAGAAGATTTACGCAGGATCCCAGGACGCATCCCAACTTGTGGCCGGCCCAGGCCAGCACCTCTTGCGCACCCTCATCGTCCTCGCAGGCAGCGTCGTAGAGCATCTTCGGGGTGATGCCCATCAGATCTTCCTCGGCCATCCGATGAATCAAGGAATCATGACGGGTCATGAGTCGATAACGCGCGTGCCGTGACAGAAAACGTTGACCGAGATACGCCTCAATCGCGCCCGCGACGCCACTGCGCGCAAACGGACCCTCATAGTCGATGGTCATATGACCAATCTCACCGGCCCCTCCCGTAGAGCCGCGGAAGACTTTGTTCTGATAGATGATCGCGCCGCCGACCCCCGTCCCCAGGGTGACCATAATGAAATCGTCGTACGGTCGTCCTGCTCCGAAAAAAGCTGAGCCGAGCCCGGCTGCGTTGGCGTCATTCTCCACCAGAACGAGGAGCTCTTCCCCAAGCCGCTCGTTGATGGCGTCGCGAACGTTGACCTCGATCCAGCCAGGAAAATTGGGCGGATGATGCACCGTCGTGCGCGTCCAATCTATCGAGCCCGGCGCTCCGATTCCAATGCCCTCCACCCGTCCGTCGGGCGCCTTCGCCCGGAGTTCCCGCACCAGAGTCGAAATGCGATCAAGGACATGATCGGGCCCCTCCTCGGACTCCGTATCGATAGCCGCGTGATGCACGACGCCTCTCTTGCTCTCTATGAGACCCCCCTTGATGGAGGTTCCTCCGAGATCGATCCCGACAGCGTAATGAGACATGACTCCTGTGGTGTGCAGCTACCGCTTGTCTTCAACCTGGTGCACGGTTTCACCGGGTCTCTTCATATGGTACTGCTCCCGGGCGATCTTTTCGACCCGTTTGTCGGTCAGACCCTCCTTTAGCTCGGACTCAAGCTGATCAATCTCCGCGCGCAGCTGCTCGTTCTCTGACTCAAGCTGTGACAGCTCGCGATGCCACGCGATGCGTCGACTGATGCTGTGACTGTCGAAGAACGTGAGCCAGATGAGTAGCAGCGAGGCGGCCAGCATCACGACTCGTCGTCGGAAGCTCCTGTTGCGCAATCTCGAAAGCCAGCCGATCTCCATTTGCATTTGCCCTGTCTAGAAACGGAACGCGTCAGCGCCGGGGTAAACAGCCTCTGCAGCCAGCTCCTGCTCGATTCTCAGCAGTTGATTGTACTTGGCCGTCCGATCACTCCTGCTAGCCGATCCGGTCTTGATCTGGCCTGCACCCGTGGCGACGGCGAGGTCCGCAATAGTTGCGTCCTCGGTCTCACCGGACCGGTGGCTGATTACGGATGTGTAACCGTTGCGATGGGCGGTGTTGATGGCTTCCAATGTCTCCGTGAGCGTACCGATTTGGTTCAACTTGATCAGGATCGAGTTCGCACAACCCTTATCGATTCCAGTCGAG
The DNA here is from genome assembly GCA_018679295.1 of Rhodothermia bacterium. Classification (GTDB taxonomy): domain Bacteria; phylum Bacteroidota; class Rhodothermia; order Rhodothermales; family JABDKH01; genus JAHHLP01. Next base: position 3,372 of record JAHHLP010000444.1, on the reverse strand, counting down.
AGTCGTTCCGTGTTTGTCACGAACAAGTCATCACCTACGAGTTGCACCTGCGTGCCAACTGCCCGGGTCAGCGACGTCCAGCCGTCCCAGTCATTTTCGTCCATGGCGTCCTCGATCGAAATTATCGGGTACTTATCGACCCATTCTGACCAGTACCGAACCATGTCGTCGGACGACCTCTTGGTGTCGGGATCGCTCTTCCAGAAGACATATTTGCCTTCGGAGTACATCTCCGATGAAGCGGGGTCAAGGGCGATGAAGACATCAGATCCGGGTGAGTATCCCGCTTTCTCGGCCGCTTCGAGTATGACCTCGATGGCCTCTTCGTTGGACTTCAAGTTAGGAGCAAATCCCCCCTCGTCGCCGACTGCCGTGTTGTAGCCTTTCGATTGCAACACCTTCTTCAGCGTGTGGAAGATCTCGACGCCTGCTCGAAGCGCCTCGGAGAAATTCTCGCTGCCGACCGGCATTATCATGAATTCCTGCATGTCGACGTTGTTATCGGCATGGCGGCCGCCGTTGATGATATTCATCATGGGGACAGGGAGCGTATTGGCGAATGTCCCGCCGATGTATCGGTACAGGGGAAGGCCGGCACTAGCGGCAGCCGCCTTGGCAGCTGCCAACGAGACGCCCAGGATGGCATTCGCCCCCAGCTTGCTTTTGTTCGGTGTGCCGTCCAACTCGATCAGGTAGTGATCGAGTGCAGTCTGCTCAAGTACACTGTGGCCAACAACCTGTGGCGCGATGACCTCATTGACGTTCTTGACGGCTCCCAAAACACCCTTGCCGACGTATCGGGACTTATCGCCGTCTCTGAGCTCAACCGCCTCGTACTCGCCAGTCGATGCGCCACTTGGTACGGCTGCACGGCCGAACGCCCCGTCGCTGGTGACGACATCAACTTCGACCGTTGGATTGCCGCGGCTGTCCAGGATTTGACGACCGACGATCTGCTCAATAATAGACATGAATTAATCGGCTTTGGGTGGGTGCAGATGGGGGCTTCGGTGGGTACTGGCCAACACCAAAATTCGCCATTGAGCCCGTCAATAACAAGCGTTGGCAGCGGTGGGCCCGATAGCAAGAAGGGCCGGAAGCTGTTACCGCCGGCCCTTCTAACGTTGGTCGGTTAGTCGATCACGGACTCTTCACGGTCGTGGCTTCTCCGATCCAGCTATAGCAACCGTAATCGACCACATATCTTTGTCCTGCTTGCCAGCCCTTGAAGAACAGCGCTTCCTGGTCGGGATAGTACGCCCGGTACTGCCTGCTTTTCCTCTGGGCCGCCGATGCGATCGTCGGGTCCACCGACCGGGCTCGATCGTAGTAGTCGGTGACCAGCCAGTACACCGCTCGGTCCTCCCGTTCGAAACTGCCGCAATTGGCAATCGCGGTTACGTAGAGGTCGCCGATCGCCATCAAGGCAGGTCCATAACTCGGGTCGGCTTGAAGAGCTTGTCGGAAGAAGGTACGCGCCCGCGAGAGCCGCCCCAGCTGCTGCTGTGCAATGCCCATGTTGTAGTAGATCTCTCTGGCGTTGTCGGTACCGCCCGGCTGTTCCAAGGCGCTTTCGAACAGCGTGAATGCCTCTTCCGCTTCACCGTCGTCGAGTTTCATCTTGCCGATAATGCGGAAAGTGCGGGCGGACTGTTCACAACCCAACACCTGCTCCGACAACTCGTATACGTCGTCACGATAGCCCAGCTCCATCGCCAGTTCCAGCTTCTCCAGTACCAGATCGCAGTCTTCCGGATTCTTATCCAACTGGTTTGACACGAACTCGTACCGCTCGTCGGGTGACGTGAAGAGAGAGTTGCGCCAATTAGCGACTAAAGTCGCAAACTCCTCGTCGTCCGGATACGTGCTCTCGATGGTCTCTAGAAAATCGACAGCCGACTGCTTGTCGTCCTTCTTCGCAAAATCAGCGACGATGTAGTTGACGTAGTAGGGCTGCATCCTCGTCGGGTCCATCTCGAACGCTTGCCGGTAAAGGTCACCGACTTGGGGTTGAAGGTCCTGCAAATGCTCGGCGTTCTCCTGAATGAACTTTCCTTTGCCAAAAATCCAATCGTACTCGCTGACCTCTGCCTCAGCGTCCTTTAATCTGGACACTGCCGTGTCGAAAATGACCAAAGCCGAGTCGAAGTAGGCCTGCTTTGACTCCGGATCTGTTTGCTTGACAGCTACCTCGCGAAAGACCTTAACGGCACGTTCGAAGTTGCGGTCATTGTTTCGAGGAAATCCAGGCGCTTTGTTCAGAATCCAGCGCAGGTTCTCGAGAGCGCTTTCATAATTCTCGTTCTTGAAGTCCTCGTAATACAGACTGTAATACATGGCCTTCTGCTGCTGATCCGGCTCGTTCGGGGCCTGCGCGTACGCCTCGAGGGGGGCGACCAAGCCTGCGCCCACAATCATTAGCATTAGGAGAATCGTGCTTACCAGCGTCTTGATAGTCATCACTCAATCTGTTTTTCAACCGAGGGTCGGTGTTTCCCGTTATCCCAACGGTCTCTTGAAGAACCAGCGCTCTCCGATGTTCACGTTGACACCGATTCGATAGTAAGTTTCTCGAACAAGGCCGTTGTCCGTGTTACCACGCCGGCCTACCTCCAGGTTTATATCAATCCGCGTGCCAGGGATTCGGGTCGGGAAGCTTAATCCTCCTGTGATTCCGTACGACCTCAGGTCCTCGCCAGGCAGTGGTTGAACGTACGACTTGTCCGTAAAGAATCCCACCCGATACGCGATCTGCTGTAGGTAGGGGGCGAAAAGATCGGTTCCCGCGGGCAGTATTTCAACGCCACCGCTCAACCGCAAACGATCCTGCGGGCCGTCAGTACCCGCCTCGAGTCCGGGTAGCGGTATGTTCGCGCCGAACTCCGACCAGGGCTCAAATCGACCCTCGGCCATTATCGTCACCTTGCGGCTCGGGGAATACGCCGCACCCACTCCGAGACGCCATGGAAAATCCATGTCCACATCCGACGTGGTGCCTAACGTATCCTTGTCCAGCGACTCGCCAATGGTCAGCACTTTCTTGCCGTCTAGCGTCATTGGAAACGCGAAGACAGCACCGACCGCGAGTTGGTCTTCATCACGGAGTAATGATCTGGCAGTTGACTGAACCCCCAATGTCGCGGAAGTACCGGACACCCGGGTCGCGTTCGAGATACGTGTCGATGCGAACAGGCCGGAATCAAAGGAGGTCAGCCGAAACTCGTCTATTAGTCCGAAGACGAAATTGACGCTTGCGCCGACGGCCAGGCCCGATCCTACGTTGTATCCGAGCCCGACATCTACTTTCTGCAATCCTCCTGTCCCGCTGAAGTCGATGGCGTACGGCGTCGGCTCTTCGCCATCAGCACCGGG
>JAHHLP010000601.1 GCA_018679295.1 Rhodothermia bacterium | reverse complement strand
TTACCACCTTAAATGCAGACCCCTGCCTCACGCCTCGGAAGCATCCGCCGCCTCTTCCTCCTCAACAGCTCCCTCCTCCGACTCCACCCGGATCTTGAGCTGCGCCGTCACCTCCGGATGGAGCTTGACGGACCCCGTAAACACACCGACAGTCCGAATATCCTCCACCTCGATCTTGCGCCGATCGATTTCCAGCCCCCTCGCCGCGAGCTTCACCGCCACTTGCTGCGCCGTAACCGTACCGAAGATCCGGTCGTCCTCACCCACACGCGCCTGGAAGACGATCTCGTCCTTCTCAAGCATCTTCTGGAGAGCCTCCGCATCCTCTTTCTTCTTCAGCAGCTTGTGCGCAGCCTGGCTCCGCAACTCCTGCTGGTGCCGGATCACCGAATCGGTGGCAACCAACGCAAGCCCCTTTGGGATGAGATAGTTGCGACCATATCCATTCTTGACGGTCACCACTTCACCCTGCTGGCCAAGTCCGTCAACGTCCTCTGTCAAGATTACCTTCATGTCACCGTGTTGTTGAACGCGCTTCGCGCGAGCCTCTTTCTATCGTACGTTGTCAGCCACGAAAGGGATGAGCGCGAGATGCCGCGCGCGCTTAACCGCACGCGTCAGCTGCCGCTGGAATTTGGCGGACACACCCGTAATTCGTCTCGGCAGAATTTTACCCTGCTCATTGATGAACCGCTTGAGCAACTCCACGTCCTTGTAATCGACGTACTCTATACCCTCGGCGCTGAATCTGTCTTTGGTTTGCGTCCTAGCCATCTTTCTTTTCCTCCTCGGCGGCCTCAACCAGCGCACGCTTCTTACGCGACTCGTTGTGACGTTTCATCTTTGCATCCATGCGAAGTGTCAGATACCTGAGAACGGAATCATTGATCTCCAAAGCCCGCTCTAGCTTGACAATCACCTCTCCATCGCAACGGAAATACATGTTGACGTAATATCCGTTGCGCTTCTTGTTGATCGGATACGAGAGGCGCTGGTTGCCCCACTCGTCAAGCTCGATTGCTTCCGCCTCTGACTCTTCGAGGAATTTGTTGACGCGAGCGATGATATCCTTGATCTGATCATCGCCGAGAGCTGCGTTGATGATGTACGTCAGCTCATAGTCGTTCTTTTCAGCCATTTCCCTCCGGAATTTACATCTGTAACGCCCCCGATGCCTGATCGGGAGCAGGGATACACAGCCGAGAAAGATAGTCAATTTCGCGGATGTTCGGTTCGACCGCGAATAGATTCGCACAATTTACACCCGACCCTCCGCCCCTACACGTCAGCGGCCCGAGCGTACGGAATACCCTTCAGGCGATACGGATCAACTCTCGGCGAGCTTTGCCATCCGAGTGGCATTGTCGGCCGTTCTCAACGCAGTAATTATGTCGTCGAGATCCCCTTCAATGACCTTCTCCAGCGGGTGGTTCTTCTCATCACCCTCGAGACGATGGTCGGTTACACGCCCTTGCGGCCAATTGTACGTACGTATCTTTGCTGATCGGTCGCCCGACCCGACCATGGACCGGCGCGCTTCGCTTCTTTCCGCATCGCGCTTCTCCCGCTCCAGCTCAAAGAGCCTGGACCGAAGCACTCTCATCGCCTTGTCCTTGTTCTTATGCTGGCTCTTTTCGTCCTGGCACGTAACCACCTCACCGGTTGGTATGTGGGTGATTCGCACCGCGGAGTCCGTCGTGTTAACGCTCTGCCCCCCCGGCCCACTCGATCGATAGACGTCGATCTTGAGTTCGTTGGGATCAATCCTGACATCGACTTCCTCGGCCTCTGGCAATACGGCGACGGTGGCTGCTGAAGTGTGGATGCGGCCACTCGATTCCGTTGCCGGCACGCGCTGCACACGATGCACCCCGCTCTCGTACTTCATCTTGCCGAAGGCGTCCTGCCCGCTCACCCCGAATATCACTTCCTTGAAGCCACCCTTGGCGCCATCGGAGCTGTTCATTACATCGATGCGCCACCCATTCTGCTCCGCATACCTCGAGTAAAGCCGGAAGAGATCTCCAGCGAAGAGCGCGGCCTCATCGCCACCGGTGCCTGCCCGGATCTCGACAATGGCATCCTTCGAGTCCTCAGGGTCCTTGGGAACCAGCTGTAGCGACAGCTCGCGCTCCACGCTCGGCAACCGTTGCTCGATCTTCTCGTACTCCTCCCTCCAGGCCTCGAGGGCCGCGTCGTCTTCCTCGGCCTCCAGGATCGTTTCCAGATCTTTCTTCTCCGCCAGCAAGGATTCGTACGTAGAGATAGTGCGAACCACTTCCTGGAGGTCGGCATGCTCACGACCCAGTTCAACCATGCGCGACCGGTCGGTGGCAACCTCCGGACTCGCCATCAGGACCTGGATTTCGGCAAAGCGCTTCTTGATACGCTGAAGCGACTCGAGATTGATCATCAGAGTGTGCGGGAAGGATTCGGGTGAAGTTCTTACGCCCGAAAGGCGATTCTGCTTCCCCGACTATTCTACCGTCACGCTCTTGGCGAGATTTCTCGGCTGATCAACGTCGCACCCGCGCATAACCGCTATGTAGTAGGCCAGCAGCTGCAGCGGTACGACCGTCAGAAGCGGCGTCAGGTATTCATGCGTCTCCGGCACTCGAATCACGAACTCACACAACCGATTCAGAGATTCACCATTGTCGGTGATTGCGATCACCGTCCCTTTTCGCGCGACCACCTCCTCGATATTCGAGACGACCTTGTTGTAGGTCGAGTCATTCATCGCAATGAAGACTACGGGCATGAAGTGATCGATCAGTGCGATCGGTCCATGCTTCATCTCGGCAGCCGGATACCCCTCTGCGTGGATGTACGATATCTCCTTGAGCTTAAGAGCACCTTCGAGAGCGACCGGGAAGTTGTAGCCGCGCCCCAGATACAGGAAGTTGGATGCATATCGATACGCCTGTGCGATTCCCTCGATGACCGGCGCCTGCTCGAGGATCTGGCGGACTTTCTGAGGAATCTGGACGAGCGAACGCAGGCACTCGGACATCTCATCGTCCGAGATCGTTTCGCGCAGCTTCGCCATCTTGAGTGCAAGCATCGCCAGCACCAGTACCTGTGCGCTGAAAGCCTTGGTTGAGGCTACGCCGATCTCGGGTCCTACGTGCAGGTACACTCCCGCGTCGGTTTCACGTGCAATCGTGCTGCCGACAGTATTGCAGATTCCCAGTACCAGGACGCCCTGCTGTTGGGCCTCCCGGACAGCGGCCAGCGTGTCTGCCGTCTCGCCGCTCTGCGAGATCACGATTACCACATCGTTCTCCCTGAGAATCGGCTTCCGGTAGCGAAACTCACTGGCGTACTCCACCTCGACCGGAACGCGCGTAAACTGCTCGATGAGGTATTCGCCTACCAGCCCGGCATGCCAGGAGGTTCCGCAGGCAGCGATGACGATCCGATCGGCATTGGCAAGCCGATCCATTACATCAATCAAGCCACCGAGATTGATTATGTTTTGGCCCAGGCGCACGCGCCCACGCAGACAATCTTCCAGAGCGTCCGGCTGCTCCATAATCTCCTTGAGCATGAAATGCTCGTAGCCCTGCTTCTCTATCCGCTCGAGGTCCCACTCCAGCTCATGCACTTCTTTCTCGAGCTTCACATTCTGAATCGTCCGGACTTCGTATCCGGCCCGGCGTATTACCACCAGCTCACCGTCGTTCAAGTAAACGACCTTGCGCGTGTGTTCGACGATCGGCGCAGCGTCGGAGCCCAGGAAGTACTCCCCGTCGCCTACGCCAAGGATGAGCGGACTCCCCTTCCGGGCCGCGATGATCATATCCGGATCTTCTTCGGACACGATCGCAATTCCGTACGTGCCGGAAACCTGCGTGAGCGCTTGCCTCACTGCCTCCGGCAGCGGCAGACCAGTTGAACGCTGCACGTCTTCGATTAGATTGGCAAGGACTTCAGTGTCCGTCTCACTGGCAAACGTATATCCCTTTTCTTCAAGGCGCTCCCGTATGGTATCGTAGTTCTCGATGATCCCGTTGTGGACGAGAGCGAACGCCCCGGACTGGCTGACGTGCGGGTGTGCATTGACATCGTTTGGTGCCCCGTGCGTCGCCCATCGCGTATGACCGATTCCGATCGACCCCGAGGGCATCTTTTCACCAAGCAATTCCGCCAAAGCGGAAACCTTACCTTCCTTCTTAAGCACGTCAAGTTCGCCATTGACGAGCGCTATGCCCGCGGAGTCGTACCCACGGTATTCCAATCTCTTGAGTCCGTTGACGAGGATGTCAGCGGCCCGCTTGTCGCCTATATAACCGACAATTCCACACATTAATTGGGCACCATTTTAGGAGGCTGCAGCCACCTGAAGAATCGGTTCTGAAATGCGCATCTTTAACCGATTCGGGGCTGAGCCGGCAGGACTATGCTATGACGCTATGGCCGCTGATAATTTTGCGACCGATAACCTGGGCGATTGCTTCGATTTCGGTCATCAAATCAGCGAACTGTTCAAAAAACAGCGACTGCGGTCCATCGCTCAGGGCCGTTGCGGGATCCGGATGAACCTCAATCATGAGTCCATCTGCCCCTGCGGCAACTGCTGCTCGGGCCATCGGGATCACCTTGTTGCGAAGCCCCGTGCCGTGACTCGGGTCGACAAACACCGGGAGGTGGCTCTTGGACTTGACGACGGGCACCGCCGACAAATCCAGTGTGTTTCTGGTAGAAGTCTCAAACGTCCGAATGCCACGCTCACAGAGGATGACGTCAGGATTGCCGTGCGAGATGACGTACTCGGCACTCATCAGCCACTCCTCGATCGTTGCGGAGAGACCTCGCTTCAGAAAGACGGGACTACCCACCTTACCCAGTTCTTTGAGTAACGCGAAATTCTGCATGTTTCGCGCTCCCACCTGAAATACGTCCGTGTATTTCTTGACGACGTCAATCTGCGATGCCTCCATGACCTCCGTGATCACACGAAGGCCGTATTTATCGGCAGCACGGCGCATCATTCCGAGGCCGTCTTCACCCAATCCCTGGAACGAGTATGGTGAAGATCTGGGCTTGAAAGCACCCCCCCTCAGGAAAGCCGCTCCACTCGCGGCCACCGCGCGCGCTGACTCATCGATCTGGTCTTGACTTTCCACCGAACACGGCCCAGCCATAACGACGATGCCGTTTCCACCAACTGCGCCCCCGCCAACATCAACTATCGTGTCCTGCTTCTTCCATGAGCGGCTTGCAAACTTGTAGGGCTCCGTCACCCGATGAACAGCCGCGACCCCGTCGAGAATCATGATCCTGCGGGTGTCGAACCCTTGCTTGACGCCGATGGCTCCAAGAACGGTCTGGTTGACGCCGCTTGACCGGTGCACGTCGAAACCGAACTCGTTGAGATGTGCGATGACAGCCTCGATCTGAGACTCCTCAGCACCCGCTTCCATTACGACGACCATGATCTGCCTACGTTGGTTGGATTGATCAAAAGGATGACGTGGTCGTGCTAGACAATCTTGACTAGCCGATACGTCTTCTGCCCCCGGCGCAGAACGAACACCTTACCCTCTACGGCATCCTCAATTCGGACGCTCTCTTTCTCATCCTCAACACGGCGACTGTTGATATTGATTCCGCCCCCTCTGATCAGACGGCGCGCCTCGCCGCGCGAACTGGCAAGTTCTATTGAGTTATTGGTCAACAAAGTGACCACCTCCAGCCCGCCGTTTTCAAACTCATGGCGCGGCACACTCGCCGACGGGACGTCCTCGAAGACCTCCAGGAGATCGTCGGCACCCATGGCTGACACGTCCCCTCCGAAGAGCACCTCGGACGCTGCCTGCGCCTTTGCGAGCGCATCTGCGCCATGAACGATTCGAGTCACTTCCTCTGCAAGCTTCTTCTGCGCGGCTCGTGCTGAAGGATTTACTTCCAGGTCCGCCTCGAGTCGGTCGATTTCCTCTTGCTCAAGCCACGTAAACAATCTCAGGTATGGCACGGCGTCGCGATCATCCGTGTTCAGCCAGAACTGATAGAACTTGTACGCCGAAGTACGATTCACGTCTAGCCAAACGGTGCCGGCCTCGGTCTTTCCGAACTTGGTGCCGGATGCTGTGGTGACGAGTGGAAATACCATCCCGTGGACACGGTCGGAGCGGAGTCGCCGAATAAGATCCGCGCCAGCGAGAATATTGCCCCATTGATCACTGCCACCCATCTGCAGCTTGCAACCGTAACGGTCATACAGCACCAGATAGTCGTAAGCCTGGAGCAGCATGTACGAGAACTCGGTAAACGAAAGCCCGTCCTCATTGCCCAGTCTCCGCTTGACCGACTCCTTGGACAGCATGTAGTTCACCGTGAAGTACTTCCCGGTGTCGCGCAGGAAGTCAACCAGCTTGACCTCGCCTAGCCAGTCCGCGTTATTCACCATCACCGCGGCATTTCCAGGCGCGTCGAAATCAAGAAAGCGGGCGATCTGCGTCCTGAGCCCTTCGACGTTTCGGTCGATCTGTTCACGGTCGAGTAACAAACGTTCTTGCGACTTGCCGCTCGGATCCCCGATCATGCCGGTCCCGCCTCCGACGATCGCGACCGGCGTATGTCCTGCCTTCTGCAGCCTGGCGAGGCCCATCAGCGGAAGCAATGACCCCACGTGCAGGCTGTCCGCGGTGGGATCAAACCCTACGTACACAGTCAGCCTCTCGGTTTGCAGGGCCTTCTCAACCTCCGGCGTGGCGTCGTACACCATGCCACGCCATCGAAGCTCGTCGAAAACGTTCATGAAACGGGATTGGAGTCGAAGGGTGCGAAGTAGATGGAGTCGGTCGGTCCGCCATACGTGGCCGACCATAAGCGGATGGTTGACGCAGTGCTAGTGATAACGTTCCAGCGAGAACTTCTCACCCAAATAGCGCTTCCTGACCTCCGGATCGGACGCCAATACCTCTGCCGACCCCTGCTTGAGGATCTTACCCTCGTACAGTAGATATGCGCGGTCGGTTATGGCGAGGGTCTCGTGCACATTGTGGTCGGTGATCAGCACTCCAATTCCCCTGCGCGTCAGTCCAGCTACAATTTCCTGAATGTCCTCGACGGCGATCGGATCGACGCCCGCAAACGGCTCGTCGAGGAGGAAGAACTTGGGCCGCGTCGCCATGGCACGAGCAATTTCCGTTCGTCGACGCTCGCCGCCGGACAATGTGTATCCCTTCGAGCGGCGCACCTTCTCAAGACGGAACTCGGCAATCAGCTCCTCGATGCGCTTTTCACGCTCCTCGCGACCAACCTTCTGATATTCAAGAACGGCACGCAGATTATCCTCGACGGTCAGGTGTGTGAAGACGGACGCCTCCTGGGCGAGATAGCCGATACCCTTTCGCGCCCGCTTGTACATCGGGAGTGTCGTGATGTCTTCATTGCCGAGGCGGATTCGCCCATCGTTGGGTCTTACGAGGCCCACGATCATGTAGAACGTCGTCGTTTTGCCTGCGCCGTTCGGTCCGAGAAGGCCAACGATCTCACCCTGCCGAACGTTCAGCGCAACGTCGTCGACGACGGCTCGGCGCTTGTACTTCTTGACGAGCCCCTCCGCCTTAAGCTCTGTGCCGGCGTCGAGGTCCTTGAGGCTGCTCCTTGCATCCTCAGGCAAGAGGTCGTCTGGGTAGAACTGTCCGGGATGAATGGCCATACGAGAGAGGGAATGGGCTCACATGCTGCGGGTTATGCGCAAGATCCACGTTTGTTCGGGTAGCTGGGCCCCCAAACCGGTGAGGACCCTTCTCGCCCCGGCGCGGGTGTTGAAACGCCCGACGCCGATACGATAATACGTTGTACCGTCTACCAGGGCAGCGAACAGGTCCACGTCAAGTCCATCGCGACTCACTTCGCGATGCCATTCAGCGGCGAGCCGCTCGGCTTCCGAACGATCCGCGCGGGAGGCGACGACCAGCGTATACCCGTCCCTTGTCTTGTCGACCGTACCCGGTTTCCACGCGGTTTCACCATTCTCACCTTCCGAAAGTGTTTGGGCGTCATCGCGAAGGGCGGGTGCTTCCGTGTGCGATGGCGGATCATCTTGTTCAGCCCGCATTTCCTCGCTGGGCTTCGGGTCGGACTGTGAGTTCCTGGCGGACGCAATTGGGGGAGGTTCTCGCGCTGGAGCGCCAGTGGCGGCCCGCCGGCCCCCCGGCGCCAGTCCGCGGAATGGCGACTCATCGAGCGCGCGGACAAGCCGGGGCTCCGCAAGCAGCTCCGCCTTCCTCGGTCGCCGATCCTCCATCCACCGAAAGCCCTCCAGTTTCTGATCGGCTAACTGGTCCTCGGGGAAATAGGAGCCCTCGACGCCACCTTCGGCTCTCACATGGCGTAGCGAATCGTCGACAAACTCAAAGACTATTCTGTCGGCAGTAGTTCGAACGGCACCGTTGGGTACTTCACCATCTTTGAGGAAGTATAAAGCCTCGGCGTTCGGAGCCACGATCATGCGCCTCCTGCCGGCTCCCAGAAACCGGCCCGCGAGATCGCGGCCCTTCACCTGATGAATACGTGCCAACAGCGAATCCGACTCTGCCAGGAAGGTGTGGCCGCGAACAACCAAAGAGTCGGGTTCGCCACCAGTCGAAGCGATTCGCAATGTGTCGCCGTAGATCTGCGACGACTGAAACCACGAAACGGGGTCCACGAAGAGATGAATCGTCTCCCTTCGGATACCTCCACCGGTCCGGGTCTCGTAGAGAACGGAATCGGCAAGCGCCGACGTATCCATATTCCAGATCCGAACGCCACCGGTCGACCACATCCGGTTCAGCGTGTCGGACTTCTCGATCCGCAGCGACTCACTCTGCATGAGGAGCGTATCCACGTCAGTGGAATCAAATCGCGCCTGAAACAGGAACACATTGCCTCCAAGGCGCTCTTTGCCCGCGCGCCGATCATTGAAGGCCCAGTTTGCCACGACGGCGGTTGCTGACGTGGTGTCAGCACTTAAGGAGTCCAACGCCGTCTCTACGGAGTACACGACGACGTTTCCTCGCGCGCGAGACACTTCCGCCTCGCGCTCGTACTCGACGGAATCCGCCACGACACTGGCATCCTCGGTCTCAAGTCGAACGTTGCCCGCGAAGGCAGCCCGCTTCGATTCTGACCAGTACGTTCCTGTGTCGCTCACAAGTACCGAAGCGGTGTCTACCAGGGTGACCCCCTCGCGGAAGTCTGTTTGCTTGTTGCGCGTGTCGTAGACGGCAGAGGGAGCAGTCACTACGACGTCGCCGTCGGTCAGCCGTACCGAGCCCGACGCCCGACTTATTTTGGTGGTGCGGTTGTACAGCAGGCGACTGGCCGACAGCGTATCACCGCGCTCGAACACGACTACATTTCCTTCGAACAATATTTCGTCGCGATCCGGATATTGCGTTGCCCGATCGGCCCGAAGGCGAGTCTCTTCCTGGCGGAGTCTCACATTTCCTATCAGCATTTGCACGGCCGTTCCACCCTGGTCAACCCCCGCAAGAGTATCGGCGCTGAGATTCACCCTCTTGGTGCCTCCCGGTCCCTCTTCACCCCGGTCCTGACCTCGCGCAGACAGGCAGACGGCGGATAGCAATAGAATTGCCTGAAGCAGTACTCTCCTCACGGGTCGTCCTCGACTTCCACTTCGCCCGTCACCCGCGCCATGGAGTATGAGGCAAGGTCCTCGGTCGCCTCAAGTTCGTATCCCTGTACAAATCGGTCGCTCGTTCGAAGCTTGGCGAATCCAGGCGCATATACCATTCTGGCATCGTCCAGCCAATACAGATGCTCTGTCTCCAGAGTCTTCTCAGACTCGGTAGTAACTACGACTTCGCCATAAGCATCGAACCGATTCTGCTCCTCGACGAATCGGATCTCATTGGCCTCAACAGTCGCCGAGACCGCTCCCTCACTGTTGTAGATAGTCGCGTACACGCGCTCCTCACCCATCGCCGTCAGTATAGCGAGTGTACTATCGCCATGGTCGAAGCGTCGCGTGTAAGGAGCACGCATGCGGATTACCGGGATACCGTTTTCGCTCAGGTAGGAATCCGTTCCCCAACTCTCATGGGTGGGTCGTTCCTCCAGATCCGATTGCGTAGGTACCACCGTCGCCGGACTCTCGCGGCGGCAGCCAAGTGCCACCATCAGCGTCGCCAACAAGAGCAGCTGGAATGCCAACGCACTTTTCTGAGACTTCAGCATTCTACTTCCGCCCCCGGTGAGGCTATCACGTGGGCAATCTCAGGAGTTTCCAATCCACCGCGCGCGAGCAGTGCTGCGAAACGCTGGCATAGGGACGCCAGTCTCGCGTTTCCTAACTCCGTCGGGGCATAAACGCACGCAGCCACCCTTCTCGTATCCGACGACGTCTTCGTCTCCATGCTATCCTTAACGGGGTTAACGATCGGGCGGCCCTCGGGATCATCGTTGACTTTGCAGCCAACAACCAGGTCGGCCAGAGAGATGATCTGGCCCGCATCATTGAACACGTACTGCTCGTCGGAACGGCCGAGGCGAAACACAAACCTTTGGCACTCAGACTTGTCGAGATCCCAAATGGAAACAGGCAACACGCCCGTCAGACTGATGAAGTTACAGACATCAACTGGCCAGTTGATGCGCGGGAATGATTCCGGGGACTGTGCTGCCCGAATCAGGTACTCGCTGGCCGGCTTGCCCCTGCC
>JAHHLP010000147.1 GCA_018679295.1 Rhodothermia bacterium | reverse complement strand
GCCGTTCTCAAGCAGGCCAACAGTCACACCAGAAATGCCTGCTTCGCCGGATCCCTTAACGCCATCACCGTCCAGGTCTTCAAAGACGGATACCGTTGCGTCGAAAACGTTCGCACAAGGACCAAGCACCAGTGCAACTTCCGAATTGTTTCCGGTCGTCTGTACAGCAGCGCGAACGTAGCCAACCCGATACTCTTCGGTGAATTCGATTGAAAACAGACGCGGACTGTCCTTGTCGCTGTTGTTCGGGTGAAATTCTCCCACCAGACCCTGCAATCCATCAGCCGTGTCGTTGTTGAAGTTAAAACCGTTGGAGGGAGACCCCTCTGGACCTGCATCGGCTGGAGCAGGCTGTGTCGCGGGATTTGAACACTCGTCGGGAATCTCTACGGCAAACTGTGTCATGTCGGTGGTCGCACCGTCCTTTGACACTTCCCACGTAAATGTGTCGCGTGGCGTTCGGCCGCCATCTCCTTCCACTTCTTCAACGTTCAGCAGCTTGATGCGAAAACCGTTCGCTAGAAGAGTGCCTTCAAGTTCGTTTTCCACGATCTTTCCCAGCGAGCTCTCGTTGAGCGGCCTGTCGTCGGCGGTCGCACGATCTGCCTCGTTAGTAATCGGTGCTTCGTACGTGTCACAGCCACTCGTCGCGACGAGTGCTACAAGAGCAAGGCAGGTGGCGATTGAGCTAAATGCTTTCATGGCGTAATTCTGCATAGAAGTAGTTCAAAATCTGCGGCGGGTGAGCGCCATTCGGACCGCGCGAACGAGAGGGTGCACTCATTCGATAAATTAGACCATTACAGATCACCCTTCGCCGTCCGCACATCTAGGTAATCTGAATACCAAAAAGCCGCATTAAACGCAACTAAATTCAATAGATCGGACGAAGATTTTTCGCGATTGATTACATTCCGCTTACTCACCCAATAGCGTCGTTTTTCCCCATGCTCGGACGCACCGTTTCTCACTACCGCATAGTCGATCGTCTTGGTGAAGGCGGGATGGGCGTCGTCTATCGGGCCGAGGACACCAAGCTCGGCCGCGAGGTGGCCATCAAATTTCTGCATTCCGGGCCGATGATCACGGACGAGATCCGCGAGCGCTTCGTGACCGAGGCGCGAGCCGCAGCAGCGTTGAATCATCCGAACATCGCGACCATTCACGGGATCGGCGAGGACGGTGATGACACATTCATCGTCATGGAACTCGTGGAAGGGGAGAGCCTGAAATCCCTGGTCGACACGGAAGCACTTGATCCGGACCAGATACTTGACCTTGCGCTCGAGATCGCGGAGGGACTTGCCGCCGCCCACGACAAGGGAATTGTGCATCGCGATATCAAGAGCGCCAACATTATGGTGCTGCCGGATGGGCGGGCGAAAATCCTCGACTTCGGTCTAGCCAAGATGGAAGGCGGGACCATGGTGACGACGATGGGAATGTCGATGGGCACGGTTGCCTATATGTCGCCCGAGCAGGCGCGCGGCGAACATGTTGATCACCGGACCGACATCTGGGCGTACGGAGTGGTGCTGTACGAGATGTTAACCGGCCGCATGCCGTTTCCCGGAGCCTACGAGCAGTCGGTCATGTACGCCATCTTCAACGAAGAGCCGAAGCCTCTCGGCGGCACAGCCGAGACGGCCGCTCTTTACGCACCTATACTCCGACGGCTGCTGGCCAAGGATTCTGAAGATCGGTATGCATCGATGCACGATGTGATTGCTGACCTGAAGTCGGCACAGCGTGGAGCAGTCATCTCGTCTACGGATGCTGCCGCTGTTACGCTGGATAGCGCATCTGAAACCACGATAGCCGTCCTGCCATTTTCAGACATGAGTCGCGAAAAGGATCAGGAGTATTTCTGCGACGGGATCACGGAGGAACTGATCGATGCGCTTTCGCAGGTCGACCAGTGGCGGGTCGTTTCACGAACCTCAACGTTCGCGTTCAAGGGGAAGGACGTCGAGCTCGCAGAACTCGGATCGAAACTAAAAGCGTCGCACGTGCTCGAAGGCAGCCTGCGAAAGGCTGCGTCGCGCGTTCGAATTACGACGCGGTTGACAGGCGTATCCGACGGACTTCAGCTATGGTCCGAGAAGTATGACGGCGAACTGGACGACATCTTTGAGATACAGGACGAGATCGCGCATGCCGTCCTGGAGAAGTTGAAAGTCAGCTTTGCCGATGGAGGAGTGCCGGAGAAGCTGGCCAAGCGTACGACAGAGAATATGGAAGCGTACCAGCTATACCTGCAGGCCCGCTTTCACATGAACAAGCGCACCGTGCCCGACTTGCTCAAGGCGATCGAGTTCTGCGAGGAAGCGATCGCTCAGGATGGCACGTTCGCCCAACCGCATGCCGGCATTGCTGACGCGCTCGTGTTGCTGGCTGTGCAAGGCGCCGAAATGCCAAAAGAGGCGATGCCCCGAGCGAAAACAGAGGCGAAGGCTGCCTTGGCAGCGGATGAGTCGCTCGCCGAAGCACACACCTCGCTTGGGACCGTGCTGGCATCGTACGATTGGAATCGTCCGGACGCGGAGCAGGCGTTCTTCCGGGCGATGGAACTCAACCCTAATTACGCAACGGCTCATCATTGGTATGGTCTATGGTGTCTGCTCCCGGAGGGCCGTTTTGACGAGGCCATCGATCAGCTGAGGGTGGCTTCCGAGTTGGATCCGATGTCGCTGGCCTTGAAGGCGGGGCTGGGCTGGGTACACTACCTGGCGAGGTCGTACGACAAGGCCGAGGCCGATCTCCGCGATATGTTGGCCGAACACCCTGACTTTGTCATGGCTCATGACATCCTTGGGCAGACGCTCCTGCAAATGGGCAGAACGGATGAGGCGATTGAGGAGCTCGAACGATCCACCCAATTGTCCGATCGAAGAACTCTGAGCTTGTCCCTGCTTGCGTATATGTATAGCATCGATCAGCAGGGTGGCCAGGCGTTCATGCTCCGAAACGAACTCGAGGGCAGACAGGCAATGGGATACGTGTCGACATATGATATGGCGCTCGTTCAGTGC
>JAHHLP010000077.1 GCA_018679295.1 Rhodothermia bacterium | reverse complement strand
ACACAAGGGTCCGCACTTGCGCCATTTATCTACGCGCTCTTCTAGTCTGCGTGTATGGCAACCCGGAGGATATCACAGGTTTCTCTCGAAGCGTAATCGAAAATCGGAATACGTCGGGTTGTAATCCGCCCTTGTAACAACGAAGCCTTCCTTGAGACCCATCACGGTCATCCCGGGGTGTTTGTTCGGAAAGCTATCGTACGCGATGCACCTGTAGCCCCACGCTTTCACGATCTCGCACATCCGGTCCAGCATCAACGTAGCGATTCCGCGACCGCGAAAGGCAGGCAGAACTCCACCCTTGGCACTGTAAAACGTGAACCTGTCTTCCTTGTAGCCAATCTTGAATCCGACGGGCGAGCCGTCTACAAAGGTCATAAGAATCAATAGGTCTTCCCGTTCGAAAGTGTTGATGACTCGGTCTTCTCGAAAAATCTCATGGTTGAGCCGAGAGATGACGTCCAGATGATCCAATCCGACGACCCGAACGTCGATACCGCCGCCCGTGTTTGCGTCGATTGTTTCGTGAATGGAGCTTTCCATCATGCGCCAAGCAAGTGATCCATTTCGGGCTTTCGGGCGTCTTCGGCGCCACTTCCAAGCTGGCGTCCCGTATCCTCGACCAGAACACATGGCTCCAGGATCGATTCTGGAACTTCAGCAATAAAGCGACTGGGGCGAGCAAAGTACTCACCTTCGAAACGGCGGTATTGAACCGTCGGGTACGAGATAAACAGGTTCTGTTCGGCTCGGGTGATTGCCACGTACAGAAGCCTCAGTTCCTCATCGATAGCCTCGCCGTCGTTGAGCGAGTAGGAGGAGGGCAAGACACCTTCCAACGCCTGGATGACGAACACGGTGTGAAACTCGAGCCCCTTTGCTGAATGGATCGTCGAAAGGATGAGAGGGCTTTCGTCATCGGGAGTGGCCTCGCCCTCGAGCGCTGTCAGCTCGATTGGATCGAGCGCGAGGGACGACAGAAAGCTCTCGCGGGTCTGGTACTGAGACGAAAGTCCCGCAAAATGCTCCAGGTCCTGTTGTCGCTTTGGGAAGTCGTCGAAGTACTTGCGCTTCAGAACAGGGTCGTAGTATGCGACGACCAGCTCCACCTCATCTGTTGTCGACGCCGCCCCGCGCGCCTGGCGGAACATGTTGAAGAGGCGTTTCAATTCCTCAATGTATCGGGGAGAATAAGGCCGATCCTTCAGCTCGTATGGATCGCCCGAATCCGTCGTTATCCACTCGATGAGATCACGCGCCGTCTTTGGTCCGACGCCTTCCAACAACTGAAGGACGCGATTCCACGATATCGCATCTCTGGGATTCTCCAGTATTCGCAGATGCGCGATGATGTCCTTGATGTGTGCAGCCTCGCTCAGTTTCAGCCCTCCATACTTGACGAATGGGACGTTGCGGCGATTCAGCTCCATCTCAAGGGCGTAAGAATTGAATCCGCTCCTGAACAGGACAGCAATCCGGTTGAGCGGCACTCCGTCCTCACGCAACTGCAGGATCGTCTGGGTAACAAAGCGGCTTTCGTCCTGATCATCGGGCGCCGGAACGACTGCCGGAAGGTCGCCGAGCTGCTTCTCAGAAAACAGCTCCTTCTCGTATTTCTCCGTCGCATGATCGAGAACGTGATTCGCGAGATCGAGGATCGGCTGAGTAGAGCGGTAGTTCTGTTCGAGTTTCAGGATGGTCGTATCCGCAAACACTCTCGGGAATTCGAAAATATTAGCCGGCTCGGCCCCGCGAAAGCGGTAGATGCTCTGCGCATCGTCGCCCACCGCCATCACATTTCGATGCACGGCACTTAGGCGCCGGACGAGTTCAGCCTGCAGCCGGTTCGTGTCCTGATACTCATCGACGAGCAAGTGCTTGCATTCGGACGAGATCGCCTTGGCCGTCCGGTCATCCTCGTCGAACAGCACCAGCGACTTGGACAGCAAATCGTCGTAGTC
Source organism: Rhodothermia bacterium (assembly GCA_018679295.1). Classification (GTDB taxonomy): domain Bacteria; phylum Bacteroidota; class Rhodothermia; order Rhodothermales; family JABDKH01; genus JAHHLP01. The sequence goes on along the minus strand of JAHHLP010000077.1, from coordinate 18,626 downwards.
CATGAGGCCGTAGCGCTCCTTATAAGCAGCATATCCCCGATAGAGTTCGACCAGTTGGTCAACGTAATCAAGGAATTGCGGGTACCGTTCCACCAACAGGTCTTCGATGTCCGTGCCCTGGTTGACAACGGCCGAGAAAATCGATTGCAGGCGGCGCTTCTTTGGGAACCGGCGGTCGGTCTTTCGGAGGCCTGCGGCGGTTCGTACGGCGTCGATGACATCTGCGGAGTCGCTGGCGTCCAAAATCGTAAAGTTGTTCGGGAAGCCGATCTTCGGAGCATATCGTCGCAGGACGCCGAGACAGTACGAGTGAAACGTACCTCCCTTAACCCGAGAGCATCGCCCGTCAAGAAGAACGCTGGCCCGCGTCAGCATCTCGCGCGAGGCTCGACGCGTGAAGGTGAGCAAGACGATCCGTTCGGGACGGACGCCTGTCTCGACCAGGTACGCTACTCGGTATATCAGCGTCCGTGTCTTGCCCGTTCCGGCGCCCGCGATGACCAGGATCGGGCCTCCTGAAGCCGTGGCAGCTGCATACTGTTGCTCGTTCAGTTCACCGCGGTAATCGATCGCGAGTGAGCGCCGACCGACATCCGCTTCGGACTTAAGAACGATTCGACGTGCCATAACCCCAGAGATTCTATTCACCGCCGCGCCCGATGTCGACTTACGGCCGCGGCAAGGCACCTGCAGGCTTAATCTACGAACTCATCCGGGAGGCGTTTCCGTCGCATTTGTTGGTAAACGAGGCCGTTTCTTCATAACTTTCATGCCCCCACAGACCCTTTATTGCGACCCCCACCGGTCGTTTTGACGGCGTTCCAGGACGAGCCTGCGATCTTCGAGTGGTCGTACTCGCGAGAGGACTCCCATCGAGTGCATCCCATGGCCAAGACGATTGCTGTTGCCAACCAGAAAGGTGGAGTAGGCAAGACGACCACCGCCGTCAATTTGGCCTGCTCGCTCGCGGCAACGGAGCACCCGACCCTGCTCATCGACTTTGACCCGCAGGCGAACGGAACGTCAGGAGTTGGGATCGATCCGCGAACGGCCCTCCGCACTGCGTACGAAGTCCTTATCGGCGAATCGACACTCCAGGATGCAATAGTCTCGACGGACATGCCTTTTCTCGACGCCGTCGCCAGCCACATCAATCTCGTTGGTGCAGAGATCGAAATGGTGGATGTGCCCGATAGGGAACGTGTCTTGAAGCGGGCTATCGCAGGTGTTGCCAGTAACTACGACTTCATCATCATTGATTGTCCACCCTCCCTGGGCCTGCTGACGCTGAACGCGTTGACGGCCGCAGATTCTGTCCTGATACCTGTACAAGCGGAGTACTATGCGCTCGAGGGTCTTGGCCAGCTGCTGAATACGATTAGAATAGTCCGCCGGAATCTGAATCCGTCTCTGGAGATCGAGGGTGTGCTTGTCACCATGTTCGACACCAGACTTCGCCTTGCAAATCAGGTTGCTGACGAAGTACGCAGGTATTTTGGCTCCAAGGTTTTCGCCACGATTGTCCAGCGCAACGTCCGGCTGTCGGAGGCACCCAGCTTCGGCAAACCGGTCCTGCTTTACGACGCAACCAGTACCGGATCTCGCAACTACATTGCACTTGCAAGGGAGGTACTGCAGCGTAACGCGGCTTTCCTTGACCACGAGGAGCGCGTCTCGGAATCCCTCTAAACGTCCTTCCCACCACTGATATGGCGACCAAGAAAGCAGCCCTCGGCAGAGGCCTCGATGCCCTGATCTCGACTCCCGCGGAAGTGGACTCTGATGAGTCGAACGCAGGACTCCAGGAGTCGAAGATGTACGACTTCGAGGATCGGCTACGACTAGTGGGACGCGTAGCTGAAATCGAGATCGACAAGATCGACGCTAACCCCTATCAGCCCCGCGCTGCATTCGACGAAGCAGGCATTGACGAGTTGGCAGCTTCCATCAAGCAGCTGGGAATCATTCAGCCGATTACCGTGCGCGCCGTGGGAAGCGGCAAGTTTGAGCTGATTTCGGGCGAACGCCGTTTGCGCGCCTCCCGCATCGCGGGACTCCAACGAATCCCTGCTTACGTACGAGAGGCCGACAGCGAATCGATGCTGGAGATGGCGATCGTCGAAAACATCCAGCGGGAGGAGCTCAACCCGATCGAGATTGCCCTGGGATACCAAAGGCTGATTGAAGAACTCGACCTTACGCAGGAGCAGGTCGCTGAAAAGGTGGGCAAGAGCCGTGTGGCTGTTACGAATATGCTCCGACTTCTGAAGCTGCCGCCGTTCATCCAGGCGTTGCTTAAGACAGGAAGCCTGTCGGTAGGACACGCGCGGGCACTCATTAATGTCGATGACGAATCCATTCAGCAAAAGGTCGTCGAGGACACCGTCCGGGAAGGCCTTTCCGTCCGCGAAGTCGAGAGGCGCGTGCGGTCGCTGTCGGAGCCAAAGCCGAAACCAAAGAAGAAGGTGAGCAGCAGTGGAGCCGACGAGACAGTAGATCCACACCTGAAGGCTCTGGTTGATCGTATCCGAACGAAGTTCAGTACCCAGGTGCAGATCCGGACGTCGGATATGGGAGCGGGCAAGATTGAACTTTCGTTCTATTCCCAGGACGATCTGCAGCGACTTGTCGACCTGCTCATGGAATAGCGGCGAGAGTCAGCATCATGAGATTCCCCTACGGGAGCCGCCGCCGCCTTGGCATCGCTTTAGCCTGTTTGGTCATCGTCGGATTCCTATCTCATCCGTCGGCGTCCATCGGACAAGAGATTGGCGACACATCGTCCCTTACGATTGAGTCCAGGGCAGGACACAGCCCCTCGGGAGCCTTGTGGCGGGCGGCCGTTCTACCCGGCTGGGGCCAGGTGTACAACCGGCAGTATCTCAAACTACCTTTCTTGTATGCCGCGATCGGGGGTCTTGCGTACCTCGTCGTCGACCTCAACGACGAGTATCTCTTGTACCGCCGTGCTTTCCTCTACAAGTCGTTTCAGGAACTGGTCGATAGGGGCCAGCTCTCGGAGAACCCCAATCAAGACCTGAAAAGCTATTACGACGAACTCGCCGGCCAATTCGGCGAGATAACATCGGACCCAATTCGGGATCGACGAGACAATCTTCGACGCAACCGTGACCTTTCGGTGGTTGGAATCGGCTTAGTATACGGGCTCTCCATTCTGGACGCCTACATCAGCGCACACCTGCTGGATTTCGACATTGGTGAAGATCTGACTTTCTCCGTTTTCCCAAGCCTCGATGGGCCGCGGACGTCGCTATCTGTTCGTTTTTGAAGGCTTCCCGCAGGTGAAACAACTTGCATCATTCAGGCATTATATGCTTTTTATAACCGCATTCGAGCCCTACAAAAGCCGGTTAGTGACTCAGTCCGTGGTCTGTGGTGGCGGGCAGGCCGATTCTGCCGTCCAGCGTGATCACTCCTCATCTCCAGCTCGAGTACGCCCCCCTCAGTCCGTTCAATCACCGCGTCCATGCCGATGACGGAAGGCTACAGTCAAGATAGGCGGGGGTCTGCATCGTCGAGGCCCGCAACCAAGACCGAACCCTCGCTCTTTCGCAAGTGCCACGTCTTCTTTGAGAAGGAAGGTCAGTATAGAACGGTTAAACAGGCGGGGCTTTACCCCTATTTCCGTCCGATAGAGCGCAACGACGGAACGAGAGCCATCATGAACGGCCGTGAGATTATCATGGCCGGCTCCAACAACTACCTTGGGCTTGTTTCGGACCCGCGGGTCAAGCAGGCAGCAATCGATGCGGTGGAGCAGTACGGAACGGGATGCACCGGCAGCCGCTTCCTCAATGGTACGCTCGACCTCCACATTCGGCTCGAAGAAAGGCTGGCCGCCTTCATGGGTAAGGAAGCCTGTATTCTGTATTCGACTGGATACATGACCAATCAGGGTGTGATTCAGGCTCTTGCCGGAAAGGGGGATATCATCTTTTCCGACAAGGACAATCACGCGTGCATCCTTGCCGGGACCATGGTCAGCATGGCCAATACCTGGCGGTATCGGCACGACGATATGGATCACCTGCGGGCCTTGCTCGAAAAAGCCGAGCGCGAGCAGCCCGAAGCAGGACGTCTTATAGTAACTGACGGCGTCTTTTCGATGTCGGGAGTAATCGCCAAGGTCCCCGAGCTCATTGCGTTGGCACACGAGTTCAATGCCGCTCTGATGCTGGACGACGCACACGCCGTCGGGGTAATCGGGCCGGGCGGACGCGGCTCGGCGGCATCGTTCGGAATAACTGACGATGTTGATCTGACGACCGGTACCTTCTCTAAAAGCTTCGCATCCCTCGGTGGATTCTGCGTGGGTGATGCCGACGTCATCGAGTACATCCGGCACAACAGCTCGACCCACATCTTCAGCGCATCGATGCCCCCGGCAAATGTGGCGACGGTCCTCAAATGCCTCGAGATACTTGAGGCGGAGCCGGAGCGGCTCGACCGGCTCTGGGAGATCTCGGACTACATGAGAGATGGATTCCGCTCGGTCGGGTTTAACGTTTGGTCAAGTCAAACGCCCATCATCCCGGTCGTGATCGGTGACATGCGAACCTCGTTCCAGTTCTGGAAGGACCTTATCGAGGAGGGAGTCTTTGTTAATGCGGTCGTTCCCCCAGCGGTACCGAGAGGACAGTCGCTGATGCGGACGTCGTACATGGCCACGCACTCGGATAGCGAACTCGATTTTATCCTCGAGGCATTTGAGAAAGTGGGGCGGCGCCTTGGGGTGATCGGCCCGCACGCCAACGGAATGCCGGCGGAATCGGGGGAGTAATAACCTCAATCCTCCGGGGCGTGCAGCGTGCCACACGAGGTGCGCGGTGGCCTTAGGAATAAGGCGCGTCCCCTCGACCGGTCGAGAAAGGCGGTCGGGCGTTTCCTATATTTTGCGTCCGGCATCCTGAGCCCTTCCTAAATCCCCGTTCGCTGGTGCGCATACGCAAGCTCGAGACGTCACGCGATCTCAAGAGGTTCATACAGTTCCCGTACGATCTCTATCGAGACATACCCTACTGGGTACCCCCGCTTCGTCTTGACATCAAGCAGCTGTTGTCGCCGAAGAAAAACCCCTTCTTTGAGCACGGTCGTGTGCAAGGATTTCTTGCTGAAGACGAGCAAGGCGCGACACTTGGGAGGATCGCAGGGATCATCAACGGGATGCACCTGCAGAAATATGGCGACAGCGTCGGCTTCTTCGGCTTCTTCGAGGCGGTGAATGATTTCGAAGTCGCCGAAGCCCTCATTCGTGCTGCAGAGGGATGGCTCCTGGAGCAGGAAATGACAGCCGTCAGGGGTCCAGTAAATCCGTCGCTGAACGATGTGGCCGGACTGCTGGTGTCAGGGTTTGAAAAGAAGCCTTTCGTGATGATGCCGTACAACATGGACTACTATCCCGACTTCTTCCAGCGACTCGGATACGAACGGGCAATGACCATGTGGGCGTACTTCCTTCATCGCAAACACGGGAAGTTCGAGAAACTGTGGAGAGGGCGCGACCTGATACTGCGGCGGTATCCGAACCTGACCGTGCGAACGATCGACATGTCGCGTTTCGATGTGGAGGCTCAGGCAATCCTTGACATCTATAATGAGGCGTGGTCCGAGAACTGGGGCCACGTTCCCATGACAGATGCCGAGTTCGCCAAGATCGCGAAGGAGATGAAACAGATTGTAGAGCCGGAACTCGTGATCATTGTTGAGGATGAGGGCGAGCCGATCGCCTTCGCGCTCAGTCTACCGAACATCAATCAGGCGCTCCAACATGTCAGCGACGGCAGACTTTTTCCGTCGGGGATTCTGCAGCTCTTGCTTCGAATGAAGTTCGGAGGCGTTACGACGGTTAGGACCATGCTGATGGGGGTACGCAAAGGTTACCGAGGAAGGGGTCTCGATAGTGTATTGGTAGCCTGTACCGTCGAGAATTCGTACGGGCTCGGCTATTCAGCCGGCGAGCTTAGCTGGGTACTCGACTCGAACGAAGTGTTGCTGAACCATCTAGAGTCCATCGGCGCGGTGAAAGACAAAGAATACGTAATGCTCGAGAAGCAGCTCGAATCCGGCCAGTCAGGATGAGCCAGAAGTTTCAGTTTGTCTACTTCGACCTGGACGACACGCTGCTTAACCACCGAAGAGCGGAGCGTCATGCTCTCCTGGATCTGTCCCGGAGACTGTGGGACGGCAAGTCTGAGTCGTACGTTTCGAGACTTCGGGACTCCTATCACGCCCGAAACCGCGAGCTGTGGCACGCCTACGCTGACGGAGAGATAGATCGGCTCACTCTCCAAGAGCTCCGCATTCGCCACTTGATCGATGAGTTCAACATTCGTGATACTACGTGGCAAGATCTGGACAAGTATTACATGGCGCAGTATGCCGTTCACTGGCAAGAAGTGGACGGAGCGCGCGCGGCGTTTGAGGCGGTGGCAGAAAGGGTAAAAGTTGGCTTGATTACCAATGGCTTCGCAGATGTCCAGCACGCGAAACTCGAACGGTTCCCCGTCTTTCGGCAGAAGTCCTCGGCCGTAGTAATCAGCGAGGAGGTCGGGGTTCTGAAACCAGATCGGCGCCTGTTCGAACGGGCGGAGGAGATGGCCGGCGTCTCGGGCGACGCAATCCTATACGTGGGCGACTCGTACCGATCGGATGTCCTGGGGGCTGTGGCGGCAGGGTGGGTTGCAGCCTGGTTTTCAGAAGACCGGGAGCGCGAAATGCCGGAACGGTCGTTTGCCTTCAGCGACTGGTCAGAGCTGCTTGTGCGGATTTGATAATGCTGACTGGCCGCCGGTTTGGCAGGCTGCAACGATCGTGGAAGGTAGAAAAGGAAAAAGCCACCTCGAAAGGCAGCTTTTTTCTTTTATCCCCCGACGCGGCGGCCTCCAACTGAACCGTTCAACCGCATGCGCAATTTTGCGTGTTCAAATGTTGGAGGCCCGTCTCAAGACCACGCTGCGAGGCGTGATCTGCAACCGCTGCCTCCTCGAAGAGGCGGCATTTTACACACCGCATGGGCACACAGTGTGTCGATTGCTGGCGCTTGATAGCAGGGTCCTTTTCAAACCACACCTTGGTCTTGCGACCTAGGGGATGATTTGATTCTCATGTCGAGCGCGGCCTGCTTCGCTGACAGCCTGCCAGATTCTGCTGTGCCGATGACAGCAGGATGACAGACAGTTGCGCTAGCTGCCGTACCGTTGACCATGCCGCCTTTTCCATTCGGGTAATTCGCATCACCCGACGGATCGAACAGCCGGCGTCCGGATTTCCTGGCATGTCCGAGACAAGCCCGAACACTCCAAAAACCGCCGCATAATCGGTCGTAATCACTTTCGTGACTACGACCGCGACTCTGCTCAACCGGTTTGGCGGAACACATCTACCGACTAATCAAACCTCGCGGCTTGACGTCATGCTGATGCAGATGCTCCCCGCTTCCTTCCCATTTCCCCAGTCGCTCTAACCTGATAACCGGGCGAACCCGATACCTTGTCAGACTTTCCAGGGCGGGGTGTGAAACGCCTTCCAACGTTAAATGAACCCGCGGTTTGGAAACTCGACCGAAGCCGAGCCCCTTCGCGAAACTCGCGTTGTCCGGGCCAGTGACATTACCTCCGCTTGCGCGGGGCCGGCGCCACCGGCAGTGCACCTCTTGGTCCCGGCGAATCTTTCGATTCTTTCCGGCTGACCTCATGCAGCCCAAAGACTCAGTCGCGTCAAGGAACAGTGCCCTGAGGCACGATTGCAATGATATGGCGGCCCCCGACACCTGTCAACGAGAATTGATCCACAATGTATTCACATCCTTAATCCACATGTGTGGAAAAGGTCGGCGGGTACGGGTAGAGACAAAAAAGCCCGGCCAGAAGCCGGGCTTTTAGGTTGCCCACGGGCGGATGCGACTGAGTCTGAAACCGATGGCCGATGATTCGGCCCGGAACGGCTTCACAAGGCACGCATGAGGTACGGGAAAGATAAGCCGCTCGCCGCCTCATGTGCAAGAACAATAACGGATCTACTGACTAATCGCGCGCTGAAGCCCAAAAACCGCCTTGTTCGCTGAAAACAATAACGGTTTCATAACTAGAGGCCGAAATTCCGAAGGAACACCTCAACAGCTCTCGGCTCAAGAATGATCGTCAGTATTAAGCCTCCGATGGCTCCGCCGAGATGGGCTTCGTGAGCAATGCCACCCGCCTGGCGTCCGTCCATGCGCCGGTTGATCGCGTACACCGAAACAACCACATAGCCGATTGCAAAAACAATCGACCACATCGGGATGACTGCAAAAAAGTAGAGCTTCTCGAATGGAAAGAAGAGGCAGTATCCGAAGAGCACACCGCTGATTGCCCCCGAGGCGCCGACAGCAGCGTACGATTCATTTTCGTGATGAAGCGCCAGCGACAAAGCGTGCGCCGCAAGTTCCGATCCGAAATAAAGCACGGTGAAGTTCACCATGCCAAGGAGCACCTCGAGGAGCGGACCGAAGAAATAGAGCGTGATAAGGTTGAACGCCAGGTGGCCAAGACCAACGTGCACAAATCCCGCCGAGATCAACCGATAGTATTGCTTGTCCCGGAGTATCGCCACCGGCCGAAAGGAAAGGCGGTCGACAAGCTCGGGATCAACAAACAACGCATACCCACTTACGAGTGCGTTGATCAGAATGAGCAATAGTGTAATCGGCGTTTCGGCGAGTCCCGGCATAACGTTATGGCATCAAACTAGGTGCAATCCTCTCCCCCCACTACGCCCCTACCGTATCAAACTGTTGCACAATCGACTGAAAAAGTCCCAACCCGTCCGAACCACCCAGCAAAGTCTCCACGCATCGTTCCGGATGCGGCATCATCCCCAGAACATTCCCTTCCCCGTTCACGATGCCCGCGATGTTGTTGAGAGATCCGTTTGGATTCGAGGCCGCCGAGACTTCCCCATCCGCGGCTACGTACCGAAAGACGACCCGACCCGAATCCTCCAGTTCGCGGATAACGTCACGATCGGCGAAGTAATTGCCCTCGCCGTGCGCGATTGACAGCTGTATTACTTGCCCGGGCTCGTACGCACTCGTGAACCCGGTCCCTGTGTTTTCAACGCGAAGATAGACCTTCTTGCAGACGAACTTGAGTGATTCATTGCGCATCAGCGCGCCTGGCAGCAACCCCGCTTCACAAAGAACCTGAAACCCGTTGCAGATCCCTACCACCGGCCCGCCATCGCGTGCAAAGCGAACAACATCTTGCATGATCGGCGAGAAACGAGCGATCGATCCTGACCGGAGATAGTCGCCGTAGGAGAAGCCTCCCGGGATGACCACTGCATCGACTTCTCCGAGTGCCCGCTCCTTGTGCCAAACAAATCGTGCCTGTTCACCAGCCACGTGGCGAACGGCGTGGTAGGCGTCGTGATCGCAGTTCGATCCAGGGAAGACGACGACGCCGAATTTGAAAGCCATATGATCTCGTCGTTTGATGACGCTGAACACGAAAAGGTAGCCACCAGCAGGACAACCCTGCGAGTGCTGTGAGCAAATTCGCATTCGTTAAACGAAAAAGGGCACCCGCCACGCTCGTGACCGGTGCCCTTTTGTTACTGCGTCACAGCAATTACTAACTACCGACCTGCTCCTCGACGGCCTGAAGCTCCAAGATGATGTCCACTTCATCGGCAACGATAATTCCACCGGCCTCCGTCAACCTATTCCAAGTCAATCCGAACTCCGAACGCGAAATCGTTCCCTTCGCGTCGAAGGCGACTCTTGTACCCCCCATTGGGCCAGCAACGGGACCAACGAGATCGCCCGTCAGAACTACCTCCTTGGTGACGTCGCGAATAGTCAGATCTCCAACTAGCTCAAATGTCTGGTCGGACGTCTGTCGTACCGAGGTTGACTCAAACGTCATGTGCGGGTAGGTCTCAGCGCTGAAAAAATCATCAGACTTCAGGTGGCCGTCACGCTTCTCAACTCCGGAGTCGATCGATGCAACGTTAACTTTCGCGGTGGCTTTCAAGGATGTTATGTCGGCCGGGTCGAGGCTGAGGTCCACATCATACTCACCAAATACTCCGGTCACCTTCGAGATCCCGAGGTGGCGAACCTGGAAAGCGATTCTCGAATGCGACTTATCTACGCTGAAAGTGGATGCATTTGGGTCGTTATCGCCAGCCGCACTCGCCGGGGCGACGATCGGCGCCGCGAGTAGCGCTGGAATCAGGAGGGGAAGCAAGCGTTTCATATTTCTCTTCGTTTATTTTTTTTGAGAGCAATCACCAGGTTGGCGATATACTACCTTTGACTCGCGTCCAATTTATTTGTTACAACAAATAACATTAAAGTTGTGTTAAGCCGGCGGCCGCTTTCGTCTCTGGTATCGACGTTAAGAACCTGCTTGTCGAGCCCCCAACCGGGCTCGATTATCTCCTACGGCAGCTGGCCGCGAATCTTATCGGCTGCCTGCTGTTGGACACTGTCTACCGGCGGCTTGGAACGATACTCCATGAACGCGTCATACATGTAGTAACCGCCAGCAAGCAACACGATGAGGATCAATATGCGGTAGCGCATTCTCATGACCCCGACAGATTCATGGGATAGTGGTTCCTCTGGTATCGACTTTATTCACGTAAACCTTTAGTAACCAGTCTCTTGGCTGTGGCACCACATGCTGCAGCCCGCGTTTGCGGAGCATCCTGCGCCTCGCTAGCTTGCTGTTCTGTAACAGCCCCACGCCCAGCCGATAGTCCACCTGATGATTCCCAAGGAGCTCTTCCGGAAGATCCGCCAGATCGAGATACGGACGAAGGGTCTCGTCAATAACGTCTTCGGCGGCGAGTACCATTCAGCGTTCAAGGGACAGGGGATCGAGTTCTCAGAGGTCCGGCCCTACCAGGTGGGCGACGACATTCGCAGCATAGACTGGAATGTGTCGGCCCGAATGGGCGAGACGTACGTCAAAATTTTCGAGGAAGAGCGTGAGCAGACTGTGATGCTCGCGGTCGACGTTTCGGGGTCAAACAATTTTGGCTCCCACGGTAAGTTTAAGAGGGAGATCGCCGCCGAGATCTGCGCGATCGTTGCATTCAGTGCAATTCAGAATTCGGACAAGGTGGGACTGCTTCTTTTCTCGGATCAGATTGAACTCTTCGTGCCTCCCAAGAAGGGCAAGCGCCATGTCTTGCGGCTCATTCGCGACCTGTTCGCTCACGAACGAGAGTCTCAAAGGACGTCCATCGCAATGGCAGCGGAGCACCTGATTCACGTGCTTCGGCGCCACTCGGTGGTCCTTCTGATCAGCGATTTTATCGACAGCGGCTTCGAGAAGCCGCTCCGGGCTCTGGCGCGAAGGCATGACGTCGTAGCCGTCCATCTGCAGGATCCGAGGGAGCGCGACTTGCCCGACGTTGGCCTCGTGGAGTTTACCGACGCTGAGACCGGGCGCAATCTCATTGTCGATACGGGGAGTGCTCGCGTTCGGGAGGCATTTGCACAAAACGCCCAAGGACGGGAGCAACAGCTGGCCGATCTCTTTCGCCGCATTCAGTTGGATCGGGTCGAAATAGATACCGCCGAAGGCTACATAGACCCGCTGATCGAATTCTTTCGCCGCCGGAATCGGTCGAGATAGGCATGGGAAGAATCACTTTACTGACGATCACAGTCGCGACATTCGCGCCCTTGTTGTTCGCAGCGGAAGCAACGGCTCAAACCGTAAGGACCTACGTCAACGTCGATAGCATCTCCGTCGGCGAACGTATGCAACTCACGATTGCCGTCGATCAGGACGCGCCGACGCGGCAAGCGATAACCTTCCCCACGCCCCCGCCCGACACCCTTGGCAGTTTCCTTCGATTCGGAGATATCCTGATCGTGGACGTTATCGGTAGTGGCTCGACCGGTGGCGAGAACGGTCTCCTGTCGGACAGCATCGTATACGAGGCCACGACATTTGCGTTGGACACCGCGCGCGCCACTCCCATGCCCGTGCTGATGACTTCGGGCTCAGACACGCTCGTGCTCGCCACCAACGCATTTCTTGTTCCGGTTAGGTCTGTAGTACCTGAGGATGCGGAAGACATCATGGACCTCATGCCAATCGCGGAGTTCAGGCAGCCCGTTTGGCCATGGCTACTGTTCCTTGCCGCGCTGCTGGTCGCCATGGCAGCCTTCATCTTCTGGTATCGCCGGTCACCACAACAGACCCTCCTTGAGCGTTCCTCAGTCCGGTCCTCGATTCCCCCGGACGAGGAGGCGTACACAAGGCTCGACGGGCTGGTGTCGCAAAGCCTCGAGACTGAAGCTGACGTAGAACAATTCTGCGTCGACTTATCCGACACGTTGCGCACGTATCTGTGGCGACGGATGGCGGTCCATGCCCTCGAGATGACCACCAGTGAACTGGTGGAGCGCGTGGCAAGCATGGAGGGGTCAGGCGAAATGACTGAAGGAGTAAGTCGGACGATCGAAGATGTGCTCAAGGTGTGCGACCTGGCCAAGTTCGCCGAAGTCTTTCCCGCTGCCGCGGCGTGCATTGAGGAGGCGAGGCGAACCAGAGAAATAGTCGACCGCGTGGAGGAGTACTACACACCGATTCCCGAAGAGATAGCCGGTGCAGATTCCGAATCGGCTGCCACTGAGGCTAGCAATTCACACGGCGCCCACGATAAGTCCGGCGACGACCACCATTCGTCCGGCGATAACAGCGATGGCGACGTTTCCGCCTCAGGCGAGGACTCCGACCCTGTCGGATCCTCAGTCGAAAACAGGTCCTCAGCCAAGAAATGACAGCTTTTTCGGACACGTTAATCGAAAGATTGGTTGCGGCCGATCGTGTATCCGTTCTGACGGGTGCAGGGATTAGCGCTGAAAGCGGCGTTCCGACGTTTCGTGATCCGGGCGGACTCTGGGAGAAGATGCGCCCCGAGGAACTGGCCAACTTCTCGGCGTTTCTTTCTAACCCCACGCTTGTCCAGGGTTGGTATGCGCATCGCCGGCATATCGTCGAGGTAGCGCAGCCCAACGCGGGGCACGTCGCCTTGGCCGAACTCGAGACGCTGTACCACGACTTCACGCTTGTCACACAGAACGTGGACGATTTGCATCGCCGTGCAGGGAGCCGAAACATCGTCGAGCTTCACGGCAACATTATGAGAAATTACTGCGTCGATTGCGGCCAACCGGCGGATGAGCCAAACCTCGCGTCTCCCGATGAGCGGGGTCTTATCGTCTGCACCGAGTGCAGTGGATTGGTGCGGCCGGATGTTGTGTGGTTTGGTGAGATGCTTCCACTGGGGGCTTTCGAGGCCGCTGACGCAGCTGCCAGACGCGCCGAAGTGTTCCTTTCGGTGGGGACTTCTGCCATCGTATACCCGGCTGCCGGACTTCCGGGCACCGCAAAGATCCATGGCGCTTTCGTTGCAGAACTGAACATCCGCGAAAGCGTCATCGCAGACGACCTGCATGAAGTAGTGCTTGGACCAGCGGCGACTGTGCTGCCTGACCTGGTGCGCGCCATCAAGGATAAACGCCCTCCCGCCAAGTAGCATGTGGACCTCAATTACATTTGCGAATCCGGGGTGGCTCTGGCTTCTGCTCTCCGTTCCGGCTCTCCTCGTGTGGGAGATCTTTCGAACAAGGATCGAGGCCGGCATGCGATTTAGCGCAGTCGCTATCGGAGATCAAATTCCGCGGTCTGTTTGGGTGAGGCTTCGATGGGTGACGCCCGTACTCCGCATGGCCGCCCTCACGTTCGCGATACTCGCGCTGGCGAGGCCTCAGGAAAGAAACGTGGTTCGAGAGTTGTTCGCCGAGGGGGTCGATGTGATGATGGTTCTTGACACGTCCACGTCAATGCGGGCGCAAGACTTCGAGCCAAACCGGTTCGAGGCCGCCCGAGAGGTAGGAGCGGACTTCATACGGGGTCGTGTTTCGGATCGGATAGGCCTGGTGGTCTTCGCAGCCAAGGCCTACACGCAGGCGCCGTTGACACTCGATTATGATTTCCTCACCGAGATGCTAGGTGAGGTAGAAGTAGGGGTTATCGAGGACGGAACAGCGATCGGTACAGCCCTGGCGATGGCTACCAACCGCCTGAAGGACACCGAAGCGGTTAGCAAGGTCGTCATTCTGCTGACCGACGGCCAGAACAACCGTGGAGAGGTTGATCCCGTGACCGCCGCCGAAGTTGCGGCGGCACTCGGCGTTCGCGTATACCCTGTCGGCGTTGGTGCCTATGGAGAAGCCCCGTTCGTAATCGACCATCCCTTCGCGGGTCAGCAGCGCCGTATGATGCGCGTTGAAATCGATGAGGATATGCTGCGAGCGGTCGCGGAGAAGACGGGGGGACGTTACTTCAGAGCCACCGACAAGCAAGCCCTGCGCGAGATCTACGCTGAAATCGGTGAGCTTGAAAAGACAAAAATTGAAGAACGAAGCTACACGGACTATGAGGAGAGGTACGCCATCTTCCTGTGGCCGGCGTTCGGATTTCTCTTGCTGGAAGTGCTGCTATCAAACACGCGCCTTCGAAGGCTCCCGTGACTAACTCTTGAACTGGCTCGAACCTTCATATCTCGCCGCCCTCGCTGCCGTCCCGGCCGTGTTCCTGCTCGTTGCATGGTCCATCTATTCCAGACGGCGAGCATTTCGGCGCATGGGCGACCCCCGGCTTGTCGAGAAGCTCTCGGCGTCGGTCAACGACCGCAAGCGACGGTGGAAGAGCGCAATGATCGTGGGTGCCGTGACCCTCATCGCGCTTACGCTGGCCGGGCCGCGTTTCGGAACCAAACTGAAGGAAGTCAAGCGAGAAGGCGTCGACGTCATCTTTGCACTCGATGTATCCCTGTCGATGCAAGCACAGGATGTGGCGCCGTCACGGCTCGACCGCTCGAAGAACGAACTCAAGAAACTCCTGGATGGTCTTCGGGGGGATCGCGTAGGACTCGTGCTTTTTGCTGGCGACGCCTTCATCCAATGTCCGCTCACTACGGATTATGGCGCGGTCAGGCTTTTTCTCGACGTAGCCAACCCCCGACTCATTCCAACCCCGGGAACGGACTTCGGGGCGGCCCTGGATATGGCCGTAAAAGCATTCGAAAGCCATACGACGGGCGCTGAAGACGAAAGAACCCGCGTCCTCCTTTTCGTTTCCGATGGAGAAAACCACGTCGGAGCAATCGATCAGATTCTGGTTCGAGCGAGAGAGGAAGGAATTGTGATCTATAGTGCGGGGGTCGGCGAGTTAGAGGGGGTACCTATCCCGCTGGGATCTGCACGCAGTGCCGGATACAAGGAAGATCGGCTCGGCAAGGTCGTAACTACCCGACTTGAGGAGGCCGCTCTTAAGGATCTGGCTCAGGACGGCGAATACTTTCGTGTGGCTCGCACCTCCAGCACGCTAAACAAAATAATCGAGTCTCTTGAACGTTTGGAGAGGACGGAGTTTGCGAAGGAAGAGTTTGAAGAGTACGACGAAAAGTTTCAGTGGCCACTCGCACTCGCATGCTTTCTTCTGATCGGTGAGCGCGTACTAAGAGATAAGAAGTCGAAGGAAGAAGAGAATCCATGGGCGTCCTGATCCTGACTTTCGCAGTTTTCGTCAACGCACTACCGGACGAAGACTTTGGTCGCAAGGGAAATCAATTCTATGGTGAGGGCAAGTACCGAGAGGCAGCTGACGCCTACCTTTCGGGTCTTGAACAGCTTGACGACGACGCGTCAGCCGAAGTGCGCGCCGCCTTTCTCAATAATCTCGGCGCAGCCCTGTACCGACTCGATGTCTTCGACGGGGCCCAGTCCAATTTCATCCAGTCCTTCTCTGCGGCGGACTCGGACCAGGGTCGCACGCGGGCCGCTTACAACGCTGGCAACGCGGCCTACCGTCAAGAAAACCTGAAGGCCGCACTCGCCTTTTATAAACAGTCGCTTCTAGCGGATCCGACCAACGAGTCGGCGCGGTTCAATTTCGAGTTCCTGGCCCGCCGCCTCGAGGGAGAGCAGGAGTCGCCTCAACAGCAGTCCGAAAACCGCATCGACCCCTCAGAGTATGCGAAAGCCCTGAAGGAGCAAGCCGAGCGGCTCGTCGCTGAAACGAAATATCGTGAGGCTTACGACCTCATGATTGAGGGGCTTAAGGTCGACGAAACTGTGCAGGCTTTTCAAACATTTATCGGACGTACGGGAAAGGTGGCTGACATCAACCAGACTCCGGCAAGATGAGATACGCGGCTCTCATAGTTCTATTCGGCTTGTGGGCGGACTCGGCTGCTTCGCAATCTCCCGAGGAGTTCTTCCATGACGGAGCCCGAATATTTGTTGATGGCAATCTGAACGAGGCCCTTTCGGTGGTTGAGGCCGGCCTTGAAGCTGCTCCGGGATATCCGAAACTCGAGGCCCTGCGGCAGCTGATCGAGGAAGAAAAAGAGCAGGAGTCGGGGTCGGAAGGATCCCAGGACCAGGAAGAACAGAACCAGGAAGAGCAGGAAGATCAGTCCGAGGACAGCGATTCCCAGCAGGGCAATCAGAACGACGAGTCTCAGCAGGAAGGTGATCAGCAGCAGGAACAGGCCGGTGAGGAAGGGACCCCGCCAGAGCCGGAATCGAGCCAGCCCGAGGAGCAGCAGCAGTCTGATTCCGAGGAGCGGCAATCCAGTGCCGCAGGGCAGAACTCGGAAGAACTGAGCCGGGCGCAAGCCTTGCGAATCCTTCAGGCCCTTCAGAACGAGGAGGAACAGCTTCTGAGAGAGGTCCAAAAGGTGAAAGGGAAGGCACGCAGGGTTGAGAAGGACTGGTAGATGATGCTGCGGCAGAGATCAAGTGCTAGAGTCGACCACTGGGTAATGGCAGCCTCGTTCGCCACGTGCGTAGTGCTGTTCACACCGGCCCGGGCTCAGGACGTTTCCGTGCAAGCATCCGTCAACGAGTCGACCATCGGTACCGAAGATGCGGTAACCTACACGATCCAGATCTCCGGCAGGTCACTTCCCGACATCACCACCCCCCAGCCTCCCCAAACCAGGGGACTGGTCCTCACCAACCGATTCCCCTTCACGTCGCAGAACATGTCGATCGTGAATGGAAGGGTGGAGCAAAGCGTCGGCTACAGCTGGACCTTCAGGCCGGCCAAAGAGGGTGAAGCGGCATTCCTGCCCATGGAAGTGGAAGTGGACGGAAAGTCGTACACCACGCGAGAGATCAAGGTCTCGGTGGTGCCTCAGTCGCAACGGCCGTCCCGACCCACGCAACGGCGAAACCCGTTCCTTCTCGATCCTTTTGGACGGCAGCAGCCGGCCGAGGAGCGTGAGATCACGGACCGCGACATGTTCATTCGCGCGGTACCGAACAAGAGGACCGCGTACCAGAATGAGCAGATCACCATCGAGTACTCTTTGTACTTCCGTTCCGGAATCCAACTGCGACAGAGTCGGCTCGCCGACTCGTGGGATGCTGAGGGCTTCTGGAGAGAGGAGCTGGAGATTGAATCGCGACCCGTTCCCAAGTCGACAGTTGTCGACGGCCTGCGCTACAACATGATTACGCTTAAGCGCGCGGCGGTCTTTCCGACCCGCACCGGCCAGCTGAAGATTGATCCGCTCCGCATCGAAAGTGAGGCCTCTCTCCCGTTCGGCTCTGGAGATCCGTTCTTCTCTCTGCGAAACCGATACCAACCGGTTCGTCTTTCCTCTCCCTCGATCCCCATCGAGGTGAAAGCGTGGCCGGCCAACCCTCCCGCCACGTTCAATGGTGCTGTGGGCGACTTCCAGTTGGGGGCCACAGCGGATCGCACCTCACTGGACGTTGGTGAGTCGCTGCAGGTCACGATCAGAGTGGAAGGCACAGGCAATATCAGTACTATCGAGGCCCCTCTGTTTAGGGTCCCGGGTGCATTCGAGGCGTACGATCCGGAGGTGAACGTAAGCGTAAGTCGCAGCGGCCGCTACGTGAGGGGGTCGAAAACCTTTACGTACGTCCTGGTGCCGAGAGCGAATGGCCAGTTTGAAATACCAGCACTGGAGTTCACGTTCTTCGACCCGTCGGCTGAGTCGTACGTGACACGCCGCTCGGAGCCCATACCCATAAGCGTAAGCGGTACCGCAGATCCGTTGGTCGAGTCAGCGGAGACTCCCGCTGGCCTTCCATTGGACGACATTGCGCCCATCATGGATACGGAGGTCAGGTGGAAACCTGTAGTCAAGCGGACTCTGTACCGCGAAGCGCTGCCGTACCTGGTGCTGGGGCTTCCACTTCTTGCCCTACTCGCACTCCGGGTTCGTAAGGCGCAGAACGACAAACTCTCGACCGACGTTCGCTACGCCCGCAACAGGCGAGCTCACCCATTGGCAAAGCGCCATCTTCGACAGGCGGAAGAGCTGCTGAAACGAAACGAGGCGACAGCGTTTTACGAGGAACTAGAGAAGGCTGCACTTGGCTTCATCGGCAACCGGCTGAACATTTCGGAATTGGGGCTGACTCGAGAGCAGCTGATCACGAGGCTCCGTAACGAAGGATTGACAGACGCCACCGCCGACGAACTCAGAAAGCTACTCGAGGAATGTGATCGAGGACGTTTCGCCCCCGTCCCCTCAGAAACCGCGAACATGCAGGCCGCCAG